>CALMZF010000020.1 GCA_937870645.1 uncultured Paludibacter sp.
AATTCCTATACCCATTATTACGAGGACGATTCGGATATTTGACAGCAGAGAGAAAATCCGGTATAAATACAGCATGAGGGCAATTCAGAAATCCGAATTGCCCTCATGCTGTATTATTTGAGAATAAAAAAATCACTTGGCACGGAAAGTGAGAAATACCGAAAGGACGGCATAAAGCAACACCATCACCACCCAGGATTCCGAGACCGGATTGGCAAACATCATGTAAACTGCAACACCCAGTACAGCGGTGGCTAAGAGTAAAATCCGGTTCAGGCGCTTGATGCGCATGTCGGCATTTTTGGTTTTCAGAACATTGATAAACTGCACTACCAATAAAATAACTGCACCTGCTGTAAATATGTACGTTCCCGGGGTGCCCGGTTCAAGTAATTTGATCAAAGCTCCGCCAAATGTAAGTATTGCACCGGCAATTTGAGCTATATTGAGTATTCGTTGGTTCATTCTTCTTCTTTTATGATAAACACATCTTCACTGTCTTTCTTCAAATGATATTGTTCGCGGGCATATCGTTCAAGGCTCTCATCGCTGGTCTGCATTTCATTCATTTTCGCTTTGTTTTTATCAATTTCCGACTGATAAAACTTAATTTCTTTCTCCATACTGTTGATTTTACGCGAAGTTTCCCACCGACTGATCAAATTATGATTATCAAAAAATATCAGAAAAATAAAAAATCCAACCAACGTCACCACGTATTTATTCAATAAAAGGCGGCGAAACCGGGAAAATTTATGTTGATTAGTTGTCATGCGTAATTTTTTCAGATGGGAGGTACAAAGATATAAATTTTTGTATTGGAAATCAGAACAAGAACTGTTAAAAATAACAAGGTAAAATATCAATCGCACAAGGTATATAAATCGCCCCGTGGATTGACCAGAAGCAGGGGCACGGTGGACTTTCGGACTAAATGCAACTCTTTGGGGCCCAATAAGAGGTCGTCCAGACCGTAATCACGGGAGGCGGAAATGATAACCACTCCATATCCTTCACGCTGAGCCCGGGCTACAGCTTCCTTCTCCACACTGAAGCTATCAGTGCTCGCTTTTTCCTGCCTGTATCGGAAATCAAATTTATCAAAAAGTTCTTTCATCCTGCCGGCATTGGTGGCTGCCTTAGAGCCATAATCATTGGCCAGGAGCAGCAGTATTTCTGACCTGCAGAAACGGCCAAAAGCCGAAGCAAACTGAGCCTTTTCAAGTTCTTCAACCAGTAAACCGACGGGCAGCATCACTTTACCGAGATCGAATACCGGAAATTCATCCCTGAAAAACAGATACGGAATTCTTAAATCACGACAGGCATTCAGGTACTTTTGAATAGTTCTACGGCGGATATCGGTCAGCTGAATAATCAGAAGGGATGCGTCAATGCTTTCGCAATCATTAGTCAGCATATTTAACGGATTGGTATTAATTATCAGCCATACATTTTCAAAACCGTTTTCAGCTAAATACTGCTCAATGTTTTTCTGTTGTTCTTTAACCTGATTTTCATTATCAGCATAGCAAATCACCCCGAACTCCTTTTTCAGATCCCGAGCCAATGCAGATGTGCTTTTCAGCAAATTATCAGCAGTTTGGATATTATGAATAAATGCTGTCAACATAGAAAGCCCCCTAAATCCCCCAAAGGGGGACTTCTTGAATACAAATTAAATTATCACATTGCAGCATTAGGAATATATCAACTTTTCTACTTTTCTACTTTTCTACTTTTCTCCTTTTCTCCCAGTCAACTTGTTTACTCGTTTACTTGTCAACTCGTTTCCTTGTCAACTAATAAAATACACCCTTTTCACCCGTCGGGAAACACTTGTAAGTATTTCGTAGGGAATAGTTTGCAGTTTATCAGCCATTTCGT
>CALMZF010000021.1 GCA_937870645.1 uncultured Paludibacter sp.
ATGGGAGCCATAGAAGAAGGTACGGGGGGCACTTCCCGATTGCTGATGACCAAGTCGGTGATGGACGGATTTTCAGCCATCATACTGGCTTCAGCGTTTGGCGTCGGGGTCGTTTTTTCGGCTTTTCCACTGCTTCTGTTTCAGGGTGGACTTACGCTGGCTGCCGGATTTGCCGGTGATTTTTTGTCGCCCGACATGATCAGGGCGCTTACCAGCATTGGAGGCATTTTGCTCATCGGACTTGGAATTAACATCCTGGAAATCAAAAAACTGCGCATCATGAATATGTTACCTGCTCTGGTAGTTGTGGTGCTGCTGATGTGGTTTGTTGCCAAATTCAATATTCAGGTACTATGAATATAACACAGGCTTTCATCTGGTTTCTGATCGGTTTCCTGCTCGTCAACGGGTTAAAATTTCTACATACCATCCTGGGCAGCCGGATGAAACATAAGCGAATAAAAAATAACGAAATCCCGGTGCGGGGATATTACAAGCAGGCCTATTTTGGAATGCTCAAGTTCCAGCCCTTTTACTATGTGATAATCTGGCTGGTGTGCAGCTACTTTTATTTTTCGGGTCACATTTCAGGCAATTCCTTTGCAGATGCAATGATCACCGGTATTTCCTGGTGGGCTTTGACCGTAGTTTGCGAGATGCTGATATGGGTATTGGTCAATCATACGATGAATTTAAGCTGGAAAGAGATGTATCTGCAATCGCAACCGTGGATTTCGCTCACCTATTATGCCGTGTTGGTCAGTCCGCTGGTCATTTCGCTGATGCTTCACTAATTCCGCATTAGTCAAACACTGGCAGCGCCTCACCCACTACAAAGTTACTACCACCAATAAACACAAAATCCTTTTCTCCGGCTTCTCCCAGTGCCACTTTAACTGCTTGTTCTACTGTCGAATATGCTTTTCCATTCAAACCCAGTCTTTCTGCTTTTTCCTTCAGTTTTAGTGCCGGTAAGGCTCTTTCGGTTGCTGCATTTGTAAAATAATAGACTGCATCGCGGGGTAGCAATGACAGTACGCCTGAAATATCCTTGTCTTTGACCATGCCGATCACTATCCGAAGTTTTTCATAATGCTGTTTTTTCAACTGGTGCACAATATTCTCAATTCCACCCTTATTATGCCCGGTATCCAGCACCACCGTGGGTTTATGGCTAATAACCTGCCACCTGCCCTGCAGATTAGTAAGCGGTATTACATTTTCCAATCCATTTTTCACATCTTCCCTGTAAATGGCAAAACCGAGTTTTTGCAGTTCTTCAACGGCCGTTAATACGGTTGCAATATTTTTCAGCTGATATTCTCCACACAAACCGACTATCAGTTTTTCATTATCCCGCGTTTCCACAATCATTTTATCAGCTGAATATTCAATGAATTTTACCGGTATATTTTCTTCTGCAAAAACAAGAGGCGAATGGTGCTTTTGAGCTTTCTCAATAAAGACCGGGCGTGTTTCGGGCACAACCTCCCCGATTACGACCGGTGTTTCGGGTTTTATAATTCCCGCTTTTTCAGCGGCAATCTGTGCAAGTGTATTGCCCAGAAACTCCGTGTGATCGAAACTGATATTGGTGATCACCGAAAGTGCAGGACTGACAATATTGGTACTGTCGAGCCGACCGCCCAGTCCCACTTCTATGACAGCAACATCCACCGCGCAGTCGGCAAAATACCGGAATGCCATGGCCATGGTGGCTTCAAAGAAGGATGGCTGAATTTTATCCAGCATCTTTTCATTTTTCTCCACAAAATCAGCCACATATTCCGGTTGGATTTTTTTTCCGTTCACCCGTATTCTTTCCCCAAAATCGACCAGATGAGGTGAGGTGTAAAGTCCGGTTTTGTATCCTGCCGACTGCAGTAT
>CALMZF010000022.1 GCA_937870645.1 uncultured Paludibacter sp.
CTTATTTCTTTATGACTTTCGTCATTTCGTTATTCACCTTAATCAGATAAATACCAGTACTATAATTGCTCATATCGATAACGTAGTTGTCATTATCAACTGTTTTTTGAAGAAGTATGGTTCCTTGCATGGAGATGAGTTGCAGCCTGTCGCCGGATTGAAGACCCGAAACAGTGAGCATATCCCGTACCGGATTGGGTGAAATATTGAATCGGATTCTAGTAGAAGAGTTAACACGGGTATCGACATACGGGCCACCTAAATATTGGTTATCCAGATAACTCAATCGTTGAGTAATCCAGTTGGATAAGAAATTCATTTCGCTTGTTATACTGCCTATGCTCCAGCGGCTGCTTTCACGGCTTGCGGCTCCACTCTTCGTAAAAAGATTGCTATACTTGCTGAAACGGTTGTAGAGGCTGCTGTAACTGAAATATGAACCGCGAAGCTGCTGGTAACGGTTTCGCAGCTTGGTGTTAAAACCGTTGTAATTCAGACGCAACAGTCTCAGATAAAGATTATTTTGCGAATGTTCGTAGGCTGGTAAAAATGTTTCAAAATTCTGATTGGCATAAGTCAGATTGGATGATCCGTCCCAACGTCTTCCCCACACACCATCGCAGTCCCAGGGGGTGATTGTTAGTTTGGGTGATACGGTCTGATCATACACCGAAAGATATGTGTTTTTACCCTGATTATCGGTTGCCAGCATCAGTTCTATAAAAAGATAATAATCCAGAAAAACGGGGAGATCGAAAGTTGCATCAACATTCGCCTTGAAATTTGCATCGCTGTTGAGGTCGGATGAAACGTTCACTGCATCATATAAAGGCTTCCACTCGATAGGCTCTCCATCACCCAGGTCAGGATATTTGTTCTCATATCCGTTCCATAAATCGGAATAATTACTGTAGCTGACAATTGAATGGTTTCTGCCATCCCAGTATGTTTTACCAAGCAAGGTGCTGAATGTCCAGTCACTGGCTTTATACATGCCACCACGCTGGGTAACTACGGTTGAATCAATGTTGTATTTTAGTTTTTTCAGATTTAATTGTTTCCGGTCTATCTTTTCGGTCATGCAATAAAGTCCGTTGTAGGCATCATTAAGAAATACTTCCACAAATCCGCCCCGTGTTCCGTTTCTCAGTTTTGGCTCTGAAACTGAATAGTAGGGGAGTGTGGCAAATTCGTTCCACAGATCGGTGGATACACGGTTTCGCATACGTGCAGGATCTATGAACATTGCGTCTAATATCCAGTTGTTGTCATTGCGCAGACCCAGGAATGAACGGTCGAGCGAACTCACACCATCCGCGTCTTTTAACTTCAGTGCATACGATTTCTTGGGTTTTCCTCCTGCAGTGGCACCTCTTAATTTTATATTCATTTGAAGCAGTTCCGTGGTATCGGTCTTATCAGGCTCTGTTACTGTCAGTTTTGATGCATTGTACACCCAGCCGATTGTGTTCTCGCAATAAATCTGTACCAGTGGCAGGCAGCTGAATTTCAATATTCCGGTAGCAAGTACGGTTGCACCATCACGTATTTCAATAGCAAAGGAGGATAATGAGGTAACATTTGTGAATGTAGAAGCCGTGCCGCTTGTCACTAACTGATTGCCCAGATAGAGTTTGTAGGATGAACTCCTGGGTTTGAAAACCACATTCATTGCAAAGCTGGTTCACATTTTAGATTCTGGAATAGTCAGAAAAAACTCTTTTTTCGAAGTGTCAACAACGGGGGTTTTCAGATCGAATTTCAGTGAGTCGGCATAGTTGGTGAATGCACCCAGCGTTTGGCGGCCGAAAGGTGGCTTAACGACAAAGCTGTCATCCGTTACCGGAACGCCATCAGCACCCGAAAAAATAAATAATTCATTGGTTGCACCAGATCCTGAATATACACCGACCGGATAATTTGTTTCAGACAGGCTAGTCCGTTTGTTCCATATTTTCTGGGTATTATTTACTGAGCGGATGATGTAATAGCTCATGCCACTTGTTGCTTTCAGCTCTAATGTAAAGGAAGTGGATTTATCAGTTTGGATTGCATCAACCAATACCAATGCCGAGCGGTCATTACTGGCATAAATGTCATGTTTGATATACTTTTTTGAAGCGAAATTCTGAAAAGTGTAGGTGTTATCGGCCTGTTTTTTTATAATCCAGTAATCGGCATCAGTTGCCGTTTCGTTGTTGAGGTCTGTGTTATATATTAGGGGGTAATTGACAATTCCCGGGGTTACTGCACCGTTTCCGTCTTCGGAAAGAACCGAAATCAGGTATTTGCTTTTTGTAAGTACGGGACTTGCAAAAATAATATTGCATAGCATTGTCAGCACAAAAAGTGCTAAACCGGTTTTTTTCATGGCATTAAATGACTTTATTTAAGAATAACACTGCAAAGATAGGATAAAATGTAAAAATATCAACCGGATGAACGGCTATTTTCTGATTCACCTGATACGATTGGCTGACTGAGATCAGTTTGAAGCAGCAAATTTGATTACAAAGTCAAAATTTCATCAAAAAAAGTCAGCAAGCAAATTGCCTGCTGACTTTTATGTTTGAAAAACCGTTATTGTTTTATTCTTCCGGGATATACTTCCAGCGCTTTTGCCAGTACTACCAGTGCGTGTTTCAGATCTTCCTTGTTGAGCACATAAGCAATGCGAACTTCGTTTTTGCCCAGACCGGGCTCGGTATAAAAGCCGGTACCGGGTGCCATCATTACCGTGCAGCCTTCGTATTCAAAATCGGAAAGCAACCAGGAGCAGAATTTATCTGAGTCATCAATCGGAAGTCGTGCTACGGTATAAAAAGCTCCCATGGGAATGGGGGAGTACACACCCGAAATACGATTCAAACCATCAATCAGAAATTTTCTGCGTTCTACATATTCGTTGTACATATCCAGCATATATTCAGCGGGAGTGTCCATAGAGGCTTCAGCCACTATCTGACCAATGAGGGGTGGGCTTAACCGTGCCTGGCAGAATTTCATTACATTCTTGCGAACTTCCTTATTTTTGGTAACCAGTGCGCCTATTCGTATGCCGCATTCACTGTAACGTTTTGAAACACTGTCGATAAGAATTACATTCTCTTCAATGCTGTCGAGATGAAAAGCCGAAATATAAGGTGCTCCGGTATAGCAAAATTCCCGATAAACCTCGTCGGAGAAAAGATACAAATCGTATTTCTTGACCAGATCGCGGATTTGATTCATTTCGCTGCGGGTATAGAGGTATCCGGTGGGGTTGTTGGGATTGCATATCAGAATGCCTTTTGTTCGGGGGGTAATCAGTTCCTCAAATTTCTCGATGGATGGCAATGCAAATCCTTCATCAATGCTTGATACTACAGGCTTCACTACAGCTCCGGCTCCAATGGCAAAGGCGGTGTAGTTGGCATAGGCAGGTTCGGGAACAATGATTTCATCACCCGGATCGAGGCAGCTCATGAAGGCAAAGCTCACCGCTTCGGAGCCGCCGGTAGTAATGATGATGTCGTCAAGCGTAACATCCAGATTGAAGCTGCGGTAATAAGATGCCAGTTTGATGCGAAGACTCTTGAAGCCGTCACTCGGGCTGTATTCCAGTATTTTTCGGTCAATATTCCGGATGGCATCCAGTCCTATTTGTGGAGTATCCAGGTCGGGCTGACCGATATTCAGGTGATATACTTTAATGCCGCGTGCCTTGGCTTTATCAGCAAGTGGAACGAGTTTGCGGATGGGTGATTCGGGCATTGACTTCCCGCGATTTGATGTTTGAGGCATAGTATTTTGTCGTGTTTTATTGAATTTACAAGTTAAAAAAGTTTCTTTTTACGTCCTGCTGATTTTTTGTGTATTACTTGAAATCTACCAGAATTTTAAGGTTTAGTTGTCGTCCGGTGAGGAA
>CALMZF010000023.1 GCA_937870645.1 uncultured Paludibacter sp.
TTATTTCGGCTCCATGGTCACTACCGGAATAATCATCTCTTCCAGCGAAATTCCACCGTGCTGGAAAGTGTTTTTATAGTACGTTACGTAGTGGTTGAAGTTGTTGGGATAAGCAAAGAAATCGTCATTTCCGGCAAAAATATAGGCAGAGCTTACATTCGGGCTCGGCAGACCGGCTTTCTGTGGTTGCAGGATTTCAAATACTTCTTTCTTGTTATAACTCAGGTTTTTGCCCACTTTGTAGCGCAGGTTGGTATTTACGTTTTTATCGCCCACTACTTTGATAGCATTGTTTACCTGAATGGTGCCGTGATCGGTTGTGACAATCACTTTGTAACCCCGCTGTGCAATGGCTTTGAACAAATCGTAGGTGGCGGAGTGGCGGAACCACGATAGCGTCAGCGATCGGTATGCCTTTTCGTCGTTGGCCAACTCGCGCATCATTTTGCTTTCAGTGCGTGCGTGTGAGAGCATGTCGATAAAATTGAGCACTACCACGTTCAGTTGATTATTTTCCAGGGAAGGAAGTTGATTAATCACTTTTTCGCAGTAACCCGATTCGAAAACCTTGTGATAGGAGAAATTGTATTTTTTGCGGAAACGATCCAGTTGTGTCTGCAGCAGCGCTTCCTCGTTGATATTTTTTCCCTCTTCATCTTCCTCCTCAATCCAGAGATGAGGATACATTTGTTGAATTTGAAGTGGCATCAGTCCCGAGAAAATCGCATTTCGGGCATATTGTGTGGCTGTTGGCAGGATACTGCAATAGGTTTCTTCTTCGGTGAAGGTATAAAATTCACTTAGTAACTCACGGATGATAATCCACTGGTCGTAACGGAAATTATCCACCAACACAAAAAAGACTTTTTCACCCTTATCAAGGAGTGGAAACACCTTTGTTTTGAAGAGATCGGTGCTCATCAATGGTCGCAGTGCAGGATTGCTCATCCAGTCCAGGTAGTTTTTCTTCACAAATTTGTTGAAGGTGCTGTTGGCTTCGTTTTTCTGCATTTTCAGCATTTCGTCCATGCCATTTTCGGTTTCCGCGAGTTCCAGCTCCCAGTAAACCAGCTTTTTATATACATCCACCCAATCCATGTAGGTCAGTGATTCGTTTATCTGCATCCCAATGTTTCTGAATTGCTGTTGGTAGCTGGTACTGGTATGTTCTGATACGATTTCCTTTTTATGAATATTTTTTTTCAGCGTCAGCAGAATTTGGCTTGGATTCACAGGTTTGGTCAGGTAATCGGCTATTTTATTGCCGATGGCCATATTCATGATGTCCTCTTCTTCGCTTTTGGTAATCATCACCATCGGTACATTTGGGTCCAGGACTTTAATCTGAGCCAGGGTTTCGAGGCCACTCAGGCCGGGCATATTTTCATCCAGAAAGATGATATCAAAACTTTCATTCTGGCATATCTCAATGGCGTCTTTTCCGTTGGTGACGGCCACCACTTCATATCCTTTTTCTTCCAGAAAGAGCAGGTAGGGTTTCAGTAAATCCATTTCATCGTCTGCCCAAAGTATTCTGTCTTTTTTCATAATTTGCTCTCCCCTATTCCCATCAGAAGGAATATATTTTTATTTAAATGATTGTTTGTTGTGGTTGTTTGTTAATTTGGAGCTTGAAAAACAACCTCACAAATTACCAAAAAACAAAAAAGTTAGTATTTATTTCAGGTAATATTCTCTCATAAATTCAAAATAGGTATTGAGAGCATCTTTTTTTACCATGATATTCAGGTTTTCTTTGGTTCCTACCAGATTGCGTCTGTTAACCCCTTTGAATGCTTCTGTGATGCCCGGATCTTTGAGCATACGCATGAAGTAAGATTTTGCCACGTTAGCATCTGTAAATGTTCCTACTATGATGAATTTGTCTTTACCCGGATCTTCCAGGTTGACTGCCAGGTTCATGGTGCTGTAGTTGGCCGCATTATAAGCGTCGAGGGCTTTTTGAATTTTCGGAAAATCAAATTTTCCGGGTGGAAGATAAAATGCTACAAAATGCGGAGCATTGAGACGGATGGCGAAAAGATTTTTGTACCATTCCACCTTTTCTTCCATCACAGCGGGTTTTTCAGGTTCCGCTTTTTCAGCTGTTTTTACCGGTTCAGACGCAGCAGGCTGTTTATTCACTGCCGTGGCTGTTTTATCGGTCGTTACGGTTTCAGTTTTTTCAACTGATTTTGCCGGTTGTACTACGGTTTTCTGATCAATGGCGGCTACGGTTTTTGGTTCTGATGGTGTAGTTGTTTTTTGTGCCGAAGGCGTTGTTGAAGCAGCAGTTACGGCGACTTCTTTAACCGGAGATGCCTGTAGGGTTTCCGTTGCAGGCTTTTTTGCAAGTTCTTTTTTGGGAGGAGTACCTGTTGTATTTACTGCCAGATTTGCCGGTTTTTCTTTTATCAGATTGTTTTTCTCGAATGCCAGGTATTCGTCCAGACTGAAAATGGACTTCATTTTTCCGAAATTATCCTCCGAAATGACAACCTGTGTTACTTTCAGCGAGTCCATCAGGGCTGTAAGCGACTGGTCAGTTTTCAGCGTTTTCTGATACCACAGCACTTCATCGTACGATTCGAGGTTGGTGACCGATATGCCCTGATGAGTGGCATCGGCGGGGCCAACCACAAAATCGAAATCCTTAATCATAAACCTGGAGAAATTAAATATTGCCAGGTTGTAAAGCAGTTTATTTATCCCATCGGATGTGGCATCGGTCAGCAGCAGTAAGCGGTGTTTTCCCTCTTTGTCGGGCGAGAAACTCATGGCTGCGTCGCGGGCAATATTGGTGCTGTCGACAGCTGCACGCTTGCTCAGCAGCGTGCCGTGGCTGGTTCCTTTCTGCGCCAGGTTTCCCTGCTTCATCAGGGCCAGAATGTCCTTCGACATGGCGCTTACATCGCTTTGAGGATAGGATTCAACCAGTTTACTAAGAGATTTCTCAAACTCAGTTGAAGCGGCTGTTTTTCCGATACTCAATGCATTCAGAAATTCAAATTTTGGCAGCAAGGCAGCAAGCGGATATTTCTTACGAAAATAGTCCGTATTTTTGAAGACTGTGGAAAAATCGCTGCGTGTGTATGCTGCATAAGTCTGAGAATAAAGAGAATCCTGTTCGGCAAACATACTGCCCTGACGCCGGATATAGTCCGGATCTTTCAGCAGCTGTGCCATTTTACTGTTGGGGAATGCGGTGAGTATGCGGTTTCGGTATGCTTCAGCCTGGGATTCGTTTTTCTCTTTCGAAGCCATGAGGTAGCACTGGAAAAGGGTTTCTACTACGCGTTCGTCGTTGCCGAAGCGCCGTTGAAATTCTTCAAAAGTGCTGTAGGCCATGGGGAAATCTTCCAGTTTATCCTTAAAAATAAATCCTTTTGCAAACATGGCATCTGCCACTTCAGCATCCGATTTTTTTCGTTGTTCGGCGGTAAACGGCAGTTGTTTCAGGTAGTAATCCACGCTTGTTTTATCCGAAGTGGCTTTTATTTTGGGTGTTTGTACTGAATCCGTTCCTGTAGTGAGTGGGTTATCAGAGCTTGCCGGAGTACTGCCTGTGTTGTCGGCAAATAGAGCAGCCGATTTATTGCTGCGGCGCCAGTTGTCCTCCAGTTTGCGGTTTCCCCATTTTTTCTTAAAATCTGCTTTGCCGGAGATGATGGTCACCCGGTTGTAGAAATACCAGTTTCTGTTATTTCCACCGCCGATGGGAGCACCCATATTCATGGCAAAGTCATCTTCGGGGTCATTCATACCCCGTGAGCCCTGCTGTGGATTTTTCTTATTTTCAGCTTCTTCCTTTTCCTCTTTTTTTACCTTTTCTATCACCCGGTTGATGGCTTCCAGCCGTTTGTCATCGCTCAACATCGCCAATGCCTGCAGGCTGTCCTGTAGCACGATTATTTCATGCTCTTTGACCAGTTCACCAAGCATTTCTGCCCGTTTGCTGATGCTGGCATAATCGGCATAATCGTTGGTAAAAATTTTGGAAGCTTCATCGTAGCACGGTTGGGCTTTTACATAGTCTCTCCGGTTGTAATACAGTTCGCCGAGTTTGAGTGCTGCCACCGCTTTGTCTATTCCGTTGCGTTTACTTTTTTCAAGGGCAAGATTGTAATTACTGATAGCTTTTACGGTATCTTTTTCCTGCAGATACATATTCCCCAGAGCAGCATAAATCTGGTCCAGATAATCGCGGTTGTTGCGGTTACGGGCCATTTTTTTCAGTTCTTTCTCTATGCTTTTTACATTTCGGGCCAGGAGTTGTGCGCGGTTGATGCGTGCATTGAAGTTGAGTTCATAGCCGGGATTTGATTTTATAACTTCGGTATAGTAATCCGATGCGGCAACTTTGTCACCCGTCCGCTCCTGCAGTTGTGCCATCACAAAGTTGAAACGGGTGCGGAGTTTTTTGTTTTTTTCATTTTCTATAGCCAGTTTCAGGAATGGTATGGCTTCCTTGTACTGTCCTTTTTTTATCATCAGATTGGCGCTGACTGCTGCGTATAATCCGGTGTTTTTGCCGGTAATCTGATCCTGATTGATTTTTTGAAGTACGTCCTCGGCTTCATATAGCCAGTCCATTTCGGTATAAGCCCGGGCAGTCCAGATTTGCGATTGCACCACCATTTGCGGAACCGATGCGTAATACCTGCCAATATATGAAAATGTACCTACAGAACCCAAAAAGTCGCCTTTGTGAAATTCTGCCTGACCCAGAAGCATCCAGGCTTGTCGCAATGCCGGATTGAACTCATTCTGGTTGTAGAATGACAGGTATTTAGGGTCGTTGGCTTTTTTGTAATTTTTTTGTGGTTTTTTGCGGATTGAATGTAGTTTAATGGCTTTACGGCATTTCTCAATGGTGCGGTCCATATTCGATACGGCGGCTGTTGCACTGGCTTTATTGCCAATGGGGTACATGGGTATCACCCGGGTGTAATCGTCTTTGTTGGCTTTTTCAATATTTTCAAGCCCTTCACGATAGCTTTCCGAGCCGTTAAATCCGATGTTGAAACGGGTGGTAAGGGCGTGATAATTGCGTGTTGCTGCTGTATTTTTTTTGGTGGAACATGCACTCATCAGCAACACAGCCAACAGGAGATAACCGATATGTAAGGTTCTTATTTTCAAGATAAATAATTGTTTTTCGGGACTAATTCAACTTAACAAAAAACCATCAAACGGGGGTTTTATTGTGTGAATAATAAAGTTTTAACCTACAAAAATACAATTTTTCGACCAACAATATCTAACTTTGCATGATAATAGTTGTTTAATCACTGAAATCCCAAATTATTTCCTTCGTATGGTTGCTTTATTATCGCTGTTGATTTTGGCCGGACTGGCTTTATTTTTGGTTACACAGGTAGTACGCTCACGCAAGAATGAGGAGGTTGA
>CALMZF010000024.1 GCA_937870645.1 uncultured Paludibacter sp.
TGCTCCTGCCCTTATCGGCGAATGCGCACTGCAACAACGCAAAATAGACAAAGCAATGATCGCTTTGGACGGTACCAAAACCAAATCGAACCTGGGCGCAAATGCTATCCTGGGCGTATCGCTGGCTGTGGCCAAAGCTGCTGCCATCTACCTGGATATGCCGCTCTATCGCTACATTGGCGGAACGAATGCTTTCACTCTGCCTGTTCCAATGATGAACATCATTAACGGTGGTTCTCACTCCGATGCTCCAATTGCCTTCCAGGAATTCATGATTCGTCCCGTAGGTGCATGCTGCTTCCGCGAAGGGCTGCGTATGGGTGCTGAGGTATTCCATTCACTGAAAAAAGTACTACATGACAAAGGTCTTAGCACTGCCGTTGGTGACGAAGGTGGATTCGCTCCTACCCTGGCCGGCGGCACCGAAGAAGCACTGGAATCAATCCTGCTGGCTATCAAAAACGCCGGTTATGAACCAGGTAAAGATGTAATGATTGGTCTTGACTGTGCTGCATCAGAATCCTACAAAGACGGTGTTTATGATTACACTAAATTTGAAGGTGCAAATGCCAAGAAACGTACTTCAGCCGAACAGGTAGACTATCTGGCCGAACTTGCTGCTAATTATCCAATCGACTCTATCGAAGACGGAATGGCTGAAGGCGACTGGGACGGATGGAAATTGCTGACTGACAAACTTGGTAAAAAAATCCAGCTCGTTGGCGATGACTTGTTTGTAACCAACGTAGAATACCTCAAAAAAGGTATTGATATGGGTTGCGCTAACTCTATCCTTATCAAAGTAAACCAAATCGGTTCGTTGACTGAAACACTGGATGCTATCGAAATGGCTCACCGTGCAGGTTACACCTCTGTAACATCGCACCGCTCAGGAGAGACCGAAGATTCAACCATCGCCGATATCGCTGTAGCTACCAACTCCGGACAAATCAAAACCGGTTCACTGAGCCGCTCAGACCGTATGGCTAAATACAACCAGCTTCTCCGTATAGAAGAAGAACTGGGCGATTTGGCTGTTTATGGCTGGAAAAAATAATCAGCCCCCTAATCCCCCGAAGGGGGACTTTTAAGAAAGAAAGCTAGAAAACAGCTGTTGATCTGAGGATTGGCAGCTGTTTTTACTTTTAAATCCAGTAATGCTGTCAGCCACTGACACAATTTCTGCCACTGATTTCAAAGCGAAAGACATAAGACTGCAATTTTGTCATGTTTTCATTTATACTTTTTAAATAATGCTATCTTTCTGCGTTAAAGCCCGTTAAACGGCATTTTAACATTGTTAAATTTGAAGAAATATACCGGTCAACTGACACATCGGGCATATAGTTTGTATATTTTCGTATCGAAAATACCTTCATCGCGGGTGTTTTCAGAAGTAAATGATTACAAACCAACTAAACATAAAAAAGAGTATGAACTTAAGTAACAAAACAAAGACGATTGCACTTTTTTCTGCCATTGTAATAGTGGTAAGTGCCGCAACAAGTTATGCAACAACTTACATTTCGAACAAGAAACGGGCTGTTGAATTTCAGCCAACCACCGAACAAACGCTGAGTACACCGGCACGATTTGCCAGCGCAACACCAGCACTGGAAACCGACTTTACGGTAGCGGCCGACCTCACTGTGCATGCTGTGGTTCATGTCAAAACCAAAGGAATTATTTCTGCCGGACAGCAGAATTTCTTTGACGATCCTTTATTTGATTTTTTCTTCGGACCGCAACAACAACAGCAACAACGAAATAATACACCCAAAGAAGCTGTTCCTCTCGGAGCGGGTTCAGGCGTCATCATCAGCGATGATGGATATATCGTGACCAACAATCATGTAATCAAAGATGCAAGCCAGATAGATGTCACACTGAATGACAAAAGGAGTTTTACCGCCAAACTGATCGGTACAGACCCTTCGACCGATATTGCCCTGCTCAAGATTGATGCAAAAAATCTGCAGCCAATCACATTCGGCAATTCCGATGCGCTTAAAGTAGGTGAATGGGTGCTGGCAGTGGGCAATCCGTTTAACCTGACTTCGACCGTGACAGCCGGTATTGTAAGCGCCAAAGCCCGAAATATCGGAATTATTGGACAAAATAACTTCAGCCAGGGACAAACCAATTTGTCGATCGAATCCTTTATCCAAACCGATGCAGCTATCAACCCCGGCAACAGCGGCGGCGCTCTCGTCAATACCCGTGGTGAACTGGTGGGCATTAATACAGCAATTGCCTCACAAACAGGCGCATACAACGGCTATGGATTTGCCATCCCTTCGAGCATTGTGAGCAAGGTTGTAACCGATTTACGCAAGCACGGAGCAGTACAGCGCGCATTATTGGGAGTACAGATACAGGATCTAACCACAGAAATTGCCAAGGAAAAAGACATCAAAACCCTTGAAGGTGCGCTGGTGGGTGATGTTTCATCTGATGGCGCAGCCGAAAAAGCCGGAGTGAAAAAGAACGACGTGATCAACGAAATCAACGGAGTGAAGGTAAAATCGGTGGCTGAGCTACAGGAACAAATCGGACGATACAGTCCCGGTGACAAAGTTACGGTAGGAATTGTGAGAGACAATAAGCAACTGAAACTGAATGCCCAGCTGATGAATGCCGATGGTAATACAGATTTAGTAACGGCTTCAACCGAAGAAGCAGATCTGGGAGCTACCCTAAAACCCATCGATACCAAAGTAAAACGCGCATTGGGCATCGATTATGGATTATCAGTAGAGTCGATCACCAAAGGTGAACTTGCAGCAGTAGGCATACGCCAGGGTTTTATCATTCTCAAAATAAACAATGAACCCATGGAAACGGTGAAAGACTTTAAAAATGCCTGCAACACAGCACTGAAAAAAGACAAAAAACTATATATCGCCGGAGTATATCCCACCACCGGCAAAGTGGCTTACTACGAAGTGAAACTGGAAAAATAAACAGTTGAAATTTCCATGTTAAAAAAAAGACTGGCTTTCAAATGAAATGTCAGTCTTTTTTCTTATTTTTACTGCCTTTGAAAAATTAAACACAATCCCATGAAATCAAAACTAATAATTTTTATTCTAATGCTTTGTCTTACAGCCGGCAATGCATTTGCTTCGAAAGTGGACACAGTGCTCACCTTCAGTCCTTCGATGAAGAAAAACATTAAAGCGGTAGTTATCACCCCCGATACCTACCCGAAAACCGATAAAATGCCCGTATTGTATCTGCTTCACGGGTATAGCGGCAAATATGATAACTGGACCAAACACATGCCCAACATCAATTACCTGGCCGACCAGTACCAGTTTATCATTGTTTGCCCCGATGGAAACTATGGCAGCTGGTATTTCGATAGTCCGATAGACACAACCTTCAAATACGAAACTTACGTTGCCGGTGAACTTATTCAATGGATAGATAAAAATTACAAAACCATTAGCAGCCCCACCGGACGTGCCATTTCCGGCCTCAGTATGGGCGGACACGGAGCTTTGTTTCTGGCTTTCCGCCATCAGGATGTATTCGGAGCTTGTGGCAGCATGAGCGGCGGCGTGGATATTCGCCCTTTCCCCAACAACTGGGAACTGGCCAAACGGCTTGGCGAACAGCGAACCCATCCTGAAAACTGGGAAAAAAATACAGTAATCAATCAATTACACCTGCTCACACCCGGCAGTCTGAAAATAATTTTCGACTGTGGAACGGAAGACTTCTTTTACCCCGTAAATGTTCGTCTGCACGAAGAACTGACCTATCGCAACATCGCTCATGATTTTATTTCACGACCGGGACAACACAACAGGGAGTACTGGAATAATGCCGTGAAATATCAGGCTCAGTATTTCTCCGATTTCTTCAAACCGGGGCTGAATAAATAATTGTTACACAATTGCTGCATTTCAAAAACAAAAACTTACTATTTTTGTTATAAATTTGTATCAATAAACTGCAAAGCTTATTGACAAATTAAAATGGTTTGTCGCAACAAAGAACGCTTAGATACGTTCTACTTATAAATGAGTGAGATTATTGCAAACACCAAAAATATCAAAAAAATTGGTCTTTCAAACTCTTTCACGGTTGGCTGACAAACTGTTTGACCTTTTAAAAATGAAAGTTATTAACCCTTAAAATCACAAAAAAAATAAAGAAACACCTGAAAAATTATTCACGTTATTAATTTTCAAATGATTAAAAAATTCATTACCTTTGCGGGCTAAATTTTTCCTCCCTATATGAGACAACTAAAAATTACAAAATCAATTACAAACCGCGAGAGTGCATCACTTGACAAGTACCTGCAAGAGATAGGACGCGAAGATCTTATTACTGTTGAAGAAGAAGTAGAACTTGCTCAACGTATTAAGAACGGCGATCGTGTGGCATTGGAAAAACTTACCCGTGCAAATTTGCGTTTCGTAGTTTCGGTAGCCAAACAGTACCAAAATCAGGGACTTAGTCTCCCCGACCTCATCAATGAAGGTAACCTGGGTCTGATAAAAGCTGCTGAAAAATTCGACGAAACACGTGGGTTCAAGTTTATCTCCTATGCTGTATGGTGGATTCGTCAGTCCATTCTTCAGGCCCTGGCCGAGCAATCGCGTATCGTACGTTTGCCGTTGAATCAGGTAGGCTCATTGAACAAAATCAACAAAGCATTTTCCAAATTTGAGCAGCAAAACGAGCGTAAACCTTCGGCCGAAGAACTCGCTGAAGAGCTGGACATTCCGGTTGACAAAATTGCCGATACCATGAAGGTTTCCGGCCGCCACGTCTCCGTAGATGCTCCCTTTGTAGAAGGTGAAGACAACAGCTTGCTCGATGTGATGATTAATGACGATTCTCCCAACGCAGACCGTGTGTTGATAAACGAATCTCTGTCCAAAGAAATTGAACGTGCATTATCTACGCTCAGCGAGCGGGAACACGAAATTGTAAAAAAATTCTTTGGTATCGGTATTCCTGAAATGACACTCGAAGAAATCGGAGACGAATTCGGACTTACACGTGAACGTGTACGTCAGATCAAGGAAAAAGCAATCAGACGATTGAGACAAAGCTCAAAAAGCAAACTTCTGAAAACCTACCTGGGTTAGAGAAATTACATGTTGGGAACATACAAATTACTAAGCAACACCTTAACCGGAGTTGCTTTTTTATTTTTAACCGGTTAGCGACAATTTTTCATCCCATCTCATGTCATAATGCTGATAATTAATCAGATGAGTTATATTATCCTATTAACTCTTCGGCTTAATCAAAATTTAAATTAA
Source organism: uncultured Paludibacter sp. (assembly GCA_937870645.1). Lineage (GTDB taxonomy): Bacteria > Bacteroidota > Bacteroidia > Bacteroidales > Paludibacteraceae > UPXZ01. The sequence continues at coordinate 5,286 of CALMZF010000024.1, forward strand.
TTTTCCTACTTTTGCAGCCGGGTAAGTTGCCACATATAACCGGCATACAACTATGCCTGAACCTTTCTCTTTGTCTTAGTGCCTTCCTGTTTATCTGTTTTATAGACTTTGTGATTTATCTTATACCTGATATTTTTACAGAATCTTATCTTCCGAATTGTTAAAAAGAATTTTTGAAAAATGTAATACCGAACAGATATCTCCTTTTTTTCGGTCAATCAATAAAATGAGAATTTCATCTTTATTCATTCAATAATAATTAAATTAAAAAAAACATCAGTTTATGAGAAAAGTACTTTTCGCACTGTTATTTTTGAGTACTGTATCAGTTGCTCAGGCACAGAATCTTCAGGTTCATTATGATTTTGGAGAAACCAGAAAGCATGTAACAACAACATTTGAAATGTTTAAACCAGACAAATGGGGAAATACCTTTTCCTTTATCGATTTTGACTTTAACTACGGCGACAAAAATTCACCTTCGGGTGCTTATATGGAAATTGCCCGTTGTCTGAACTTTTGGGGCGGTCCACTGAGCGCACAAATAGAATACAACGGTGGACTTGGCGGATACGCCATTGCCCCATCACAGTATTCGGGCGGCTCTTATGCCATTAATAATGCATGGCTTGCCGGTGTCGATTATTTTATACACAGTAAAGATTTTTCGAGAACACTCAATCTGAAAGCATTAGCCAAAAACATCGTTGGGAAAAATTACACCCCGCAATTTACCGGTGTTTGGACGGTTCAGATGCTCAGTAAAAAATTAACTTTCACCGGTTTTGCTGATCTTTGGTGGGAAAAAGACACCTACGCCAATGCCGGTACTACAGCAAATCCGGTTTTTATCTCCGAGCCTCAGCTTTGGTATAATTTCACGCCCAACATCTCTGCAGGTAGTGAAGTTGAAGTTTCCTCTAATTTTGCCGGAAATGAAGGATTTATGGTCAATCCGACCCTGGCGGTAAAATGGAATTTCTAAAATCGGGATAACAAAATCTATTACAATTAAAAAATCAGATATATGTTTGAAAAATATTTCCATTTAAAGGCAAACGGTACAACCATGAGAACCGAAATTCTTGCTGGTATTACCACTTTTTTGACAATGGCCTATATTCTGGCTGTGAACCCCAACATCCTGGCTGCGACAGGGATGGATAAAGGAGCTCTGTTTACGGCTACTGCTGTTGCCTCCATTGTAGGAACCCTGGCTATGTCATTGTTGGCTAAGTTACCATTTGCTCAGGCTCCCGGTATGGGCATGAATGCTTTCTTTGCTTTCACGGTTTGTCTGGGCATGGGTTATTCCTGGCAGTTTGCACTTACGGCAATCCTGGTTGAAGGTTTGATTTTTCTGGTGTTGAACTTCTTCAATTTGCGTGCAGCTATTGTCGATGCAATTCCTGCCACTCTAAAGAGCGCAATCAGTGCGGGTATTGGTTTATTTATTGCATTCGTTGGTTTGCAAAGTGCAGGTATCGTTGTCAAAAATGACGCCACAATGGTTTCACTTGGTCATATAACTTCAGGTACTGCACTATTAGCGCTTATTGGATTAATTATCACATCCGTTCTTTTGATTAAGAAAGTGAAAGGTGGTTTATTACTCGGTATTATTGCGACAGCAATAATAGGTATTCCGATGGGCATCACCAAATTTACCGGTTTTATGGACATACCGCCAAGTCCTGCTCCCCTGTTTTTTAAATTCGATTTCGCACAAATTTTCACCTGGGATATGTTGATTGTAGTGTTTACCTTTCTCTTTGTCGATGTGTTCGACACAGTAGGTACGCTCATTGGCGTATGTTCCAAAGCCCACATGCTGGATGAAAAAGGTCAGATACCAAATGTCAAGAAAGCTTTTTATTCCGATGCTATCGGAACGATTTCCGGAGCAGTATTTGGAACAAGTGCAGTTACTACCTATGTTGAAAGTGCCTCCGGAGTATCTGAAGGTGGTCGTACGGGTATGACTTCGTTGATTACGGCGGGCTGTTTTGCACTTGCTTTGTTATTTGCGCCCCTGTTTCTTTCGATACCGGGTGCTGCAACCGCACCAATACTTATACTTGTAGGTCTTATGATGCTTGATCCGATCAAAGAAATTGACCTGACCGATTTCTCGGAAGCTATACCTGCATTTATGTGTATTATAGCAATGCCCTTGACCTATAGCATTGCCGAAGGAATTGCACTTGGACTTTTGGCATACGTGCTGCTGAATGTAATCAGTGGAAAATTCAAAAAGGTATCAGTTGCCATGTATATTCTGGCTGCATTGTTTATTCTGAATTATATTTTTATTCAGTAAAAACTTTTTTTTCAAATTCATTTCTTTCAAAAAGTATTTTTGGAAAAGCCAACATAAAAAAACGGCCCCGATGAACATTGGAGCCGTTTTTACATTAATCAATTAGTCATTCAATCAAATCAAATCAAATCAAATCAAAACAAGAAACAAACTTATTTTCTTTTATTCTGTTGCTTTTTCAAATGTTTACCGGCTTTTTTACCGTTCATCTTTACTGTATCAACCGCTTCTTTTTTAGGTCCTTCGCCCATTCGCATGTTTTCTCTGCCGGGGTTCATTCCCTGTGGTCCGGCTCCTATTCGATTGTTGCCACCCTGACGCATTCCTTCTCCACGGTTATCCATTCTTTGTTGTGCTCTTTCTCTTCGTTGTGCACGCATTGCATTCACCTGGTCCATCTTTTCTTTACCGATAATGCTTTCCAGTTCGGCATCTTCTTCTTTCATTTCTTTATCGCGTTGAGCTCTCATTTGTTCACGTTCAGCATTTCGCATTTGCTGCATATTCTGACGGTTTTTTCTGAATTCTTCGCGTTGTTGTGCTCTTTTGGCATCCTGTTTTTCGTAGAGAGCCTGCACTTTCTGAGTTTGTTCAGCTGTAAGATTAAGTTGTTTGGCCAGATTTTCAGCACGTTGCTGTGTGGTCATTTGTTCACGTTGCGGAGCCTGTCTGCCGTTTTGATTTTGGTTTTCAGGAGCATTCTGGGCTGTGATCGACAAACTAATTGTCAACATTGCTGCCATTACAAAAATTCCATACTTTTTCATATTCATTTTGTTAAAGTTGATAATTAAATCGTTTATTGCTTTGACGAATGGTAAATCAAAACGTTTAATTATGCCTTAGAATTTTTACAAATTTAACACTTAGTACTACTGAATGGATTGAATAAATATTTGCGATTCATTAAAAGCATCGGTCATAACGTGCTCTACCACTCCACCAATTGAGGCAGCCACCAGACCTGAATTCATCAGTGACACGTAGGTATTGCCGTCCGATTTATCGTACACCGAAATCCGGCAGGGCATCATGGAAGAATAAAGCCGTTCGGCATCACCCTGAAGCAATTTTACCGAATAGGCAGGCTTGCACAGTTCCATCACTTTCACGGGTAGTACCTCGAATTGATTTTTACGCATAGTTTCCTGCAGATCATGCACATGAGTTACTTTCCAGCCGGCCGAGAGTATTGTTTCGGTTAGTTTTTGCACTGTTTGGTCAAAGTTGTATGCACTCTGAACCTCTAAAAATAGATTTTCCATTTGGTTGGTTATTTAGTTATTGAGTTATTGAGTTATTGAGTTATTGATACCTGCAAAACGATGACAGGTCTTTTGTCTTTATTCTTTGCTCTTTGCTCTTTGCTCTTTGCTCTTTTATGAAAAAAAATCCGGTTGATCAATCATTATACGGATATAATCATCGAAAACCGGATTTTCTGCTTACTACACCTTGAAATTTATTTTTTCTTCAACAATACATTGTCGATTGCTTCCTTCAGGTTAGCTTTTGGCATTGCACCCTGTGTCATTTGCGGTGTTTCGCCCATAGGTACAAAAAGCAGTGAAGGGATGCTGCGAATACCGAAAGCAGCAGCCAGTTCCTGTTCTTCGTCGGTATTAATCTTGTAAATGTAAATTTGTCCGGCATATTCTGTGGCAAGGTCTTCCAGGATTGGAGCCACCACCTTGCATGGTCCACACCAGTCGGCATAAAAGTCAATCAAACAGGGTTTATCGCCCAGGTATTTCCATTCTTTTGAATTGGTTTCGTAGTTTACTACTTTTTTAAGAAATTCTTCTTTTGTTAAATGAATTGTTCCCATTTTTTTTGTTTCAGTTTTATTATTTTCTACTTTTTTTGTTTCAGTTTGTACTGTTGTGCCTGATTTTTTTTCCTTGTCTTTACTGGTCCCGGCACAGGACACTATCGCTAATGAGATGAGTAAAGTGGTTGCTAAAGCTAATTTTTTCATTACAATATTTTTTTTAAGTATTTATTTCGCAATTATTATCACTGTTATTTTCTTCAAAAAATCCAAGGTCATTGAGTGTTTTCTCTATCATTTCACGGCTTACCTCGTCGGTATGCGACACGACCACTTCACCGCGAATTCGATCTATTTCAGCTCCGAAAACGCCCTGCAAAGTTCCGATTTTCTTCAACACCTGATTGTTGCAGGTGAGACATGCCTCACCATTCACCAGAAATGTACTGTACATATTATTTGGTTGGTTTATATTCTTCAATATCGTAACTTATCTGCTTCTCATCCTTTTTCACGGTTGTAGTGCAATTGCCGGTGGCACATCCGCAACCCATGTTGAGTATTGCCTGAACGCCAAAAAACAAAGATCCGAACAGATAAATGCTGCCACTTCCAAACACATAAGCCAGTCCCAATGCTACTGCTAATGTCAGTTTGAACCAGCGGGCAAAATCCCACATTCTAAAATAGTCTTTCAATTGTTTCATTTGTTTATAATCTATTTATCGGCCCCCAAATCCGTCAGCTGACGGAGGAATATGGAGCGTCTATCATTTGTTGTGAGTTTTTTTATCATGCCCGTGTTTGTCAAAAATATTTACTTGGACATATTTATTTTATTTTTCTTTTTTCTTAAATATATCGAACAGCAGAAAACCCATCAATGCTCCGTACAACACGCTGATGTAGGGATTGGAGGTTAAGGGGCAGGTTCCGGAAGCACATCCTACATAGTAATAGTATAGATATCCACCGGCAGCACCCACCAGTAGTCCGATTATAGGCAGTATGTTTTTTTTCAAAAAGGCGATCATCATACTTCAGTTTTTCATTTTGTTATTAATAAATATTTAATTGCAGTTGCATGAATTGATACAATTCAATATCTGAATTATTTGTTTGTTTTTGAGCGAATAATAACAGTTTTTGCCTTCACGTCTGCAATTGAGTACACCCTTGGCACGCATATCGGTGAGGTGATGCGAGAGAAGTGATTGTTCGCAGTTCAGTTGCTCCTGAAGCTGGGATACGCTCAACTCCTCCTTTTCAGACAAGGTGGCAATCACCTGCAAACGGGTTCCGTTTGAAATTGCTCTTAACATATAAGCTGCTTCTTCCATTTTTTCGGTATTATCTGGTAACATGGTTCGAATAATTTTCTGCAAATGTATGAACATATCTTCATACATTCAAAATAATTTCATATTTTTTAATATATTATTTTCCGTATTAGCTATATAAGCTTAAAACGGGGCTGATTTTCAGCAGAAATAAAAAGATAATTTTAAGAAATAATGTATCTTTGTGGGCTAAAAAAAAATGCGATGACGGAATCAAAGACCATTATTACTTCCGACTTTACTGCTGAACTCAATCAACTCCTGAATGAATGGCAGGGGAACAAAATTTTCATACTAACAGATGAACATACCGAAAAGTTCTGCCTGCCCGAAGTGATGAAATGCAGCATGGCTGAAGGAAGTCATATAATCACCATCGAACACGGCGACAATCATAAGAACATTGATTCGGCTGTGAAAATCTGGACATTGCTGACCGAAAATGGCGCCACCCGCAAATCGCTGATGATTAATCTGGGAGGTGGAATGATTACCGACATCGGTGGGTTTACCGCGTCCACCTTTAAGCGGGGACTGAGTTACATCAACATCCCCACTACCCTGCTTGGTGCCGTAGATGCTGCCACGGGAGGTAAAACCGGAATTAACTTTCGGGGTCTGAAGAATGAAATCGGCGTTTTTTCGCCTGCAAGCACCGTTTTGGTCAATGTTGATTTTTTTCGTACGCTCGATGCCCGGAATTTTCTCTCCGGATTTGCTGAAATGGTGAAGCATGCACTGATAGACTCACGTCGTGCCTGGAATGAGGTCCTCGCATTTGATTTCGACAATATCGATTTTGAAAATTTAAAAGAACTTTTAGCCTATAATATTGGAATAAAGCAACGAATAGTGGCTGAAGACCCGACCGAACGGGGAATACGCAAAGCTTTAAATCTGGGTCACACCTTCGGTCATGCATTTGAGACTCAATCGTATAAAACTGCCCAACCTCTGCTTCACGGCTATGCTGTGGCTTACGGAATGATTTGCGAATTGTATCTTTCGCATATCAAGCTCGGCTTTCCGAAAGAAGATTTGCAGAAATACAGGCATTTTGTTCAGGAAAATTACGGAAGATTCAATTGCGATTGCAGCAATTACGACACAATCCTTGAACTGATGATGCACGATAAAAAGAATGAGAATCAGGAGATAAATTTCACCTTATTGTCGGATGTGGGCGAAATCAGGATTAACCAGACAGCCACAAAAGAAGAAATATACGAATGCCTGGACATACTTTTTTAAAGAATGATGAAATTAGAAATTAGAAATTCCAAAACTAAATCCTGATGTTTCTGAACTTATAACTCAATAACCAATAATTGTTTTTCCTTGAACCCCCTGCAGTTTATCCCGCAAGGCGGGAGGGGGCAGGGGGGCTAAATAACTTAATTATGAAAACATTAATAATAGGTGCCAGTAAAAATCCCGAACGGTATTCGTACAAAGCAGCGGAGCGTCTGCTGCATCACAACCACGAAATAGAGTTACTCGGACTTCGACCGGACGTGATATTTGACCGCGAAATTGACACCGAAAAGAAAAACTACGAATCGATTGATACCGTGACACTTTACGTTGGACCTCAACGGCAGCCTGAGTATTACGATTATATCCTTTCGCTGAAACCACGCAGGGTGATATTTAATCCCGGAACGGAAAACGAGGAATTTTATAAAATCCTGAAAGACAACAACATCGAAGCAGAAGTGGCTTGTACACTCGTGTTATTGGGAACGGGGCAATATTGAGCAGACAGGCCTGCCCCCTAACCCCCTAAAGGGGGGATGGCATTGTTTTGTTAAATAAAATCTATTCTTGAATATTAGCATTTAAATTTTTTCATATAGAATTAACTTACAAAATAAAAGCTCTACAATTCCCCCTTTAGGGGGTTAGGGGGCAGACATATTTATGAAACTCGCATTAATAGGATATGGTAAAATGGGCAAAATCATAGAACGGATTGCCCTCGAACGCGGACACGAAATAGTTTCAATCATTGACATTGACAACCGGGATGATTTCAAATCGGATGCTTTCAAAAGCGCTGATGTAGCTATCGAATTTACTGTCCCGCAGGTTGCCCTTGACAATTATAAACAGGCATTTGAAGCCGGTGTAGCTGTAGTCTCGGGTACAACAGGTTGGGCTGATCAACAGGAAAAAGTGAAAGCCGACGTGCTGAAAAACGGTTATACACTCTTTTGGTCCTCCAATTTTAGCCTCGGAGTAAATATTTTCATGGCAGTTAACAAATACCTGGCTAAAATCATGAATCGGTTTCCTGAATATAACGTAGAAATGACCGAAGTGCATCACACACAGAAACTGGATGCACCATCGGGTACGGCGATAACGCTCGCTGAAGGTATTCTTGACAATATTGACCGGAAAACAGGCTGGGTGAAAGAGATACAACAAAATGACAATGAACTTGCCATTAAATCCATTCGCGAAGGACAAGTTCCGGGCATACACACTATCCGGTATGAATCATTTGCCGACATCATAGAAATAACACACGATGCAAAAAGTCGGGAAGGTTTTGCGCTCGGTGCCGTACTGGCAGCCGAATTTACGTGCGGTAAAAAAGGTTTTCTAGGCATGAATGATATGCTGAATTTCTGAATTATTTCTCAATTAAAATATTAATACTAAAACTTAAATTCCATTTATATGAACACCGCAATAACAGCTTCAAGATTTAAAAAGCCGGCAAAACAGTGGATTAAATGCGCTTTCTGGAGCCTTATATTTGTTCTATTCGTTTCATGGGTTGGTAATTTCTGGTGGCTACTGTTACTGCCATTCATTTTCGATGTTTATATCACCAAAATAATACCCTGGACCTGGTGGAAAAAATCAAAAAACAAAACGGTACTCGCCATCATGAGTTGGGTCGATGCCATTGTTTTTGCATTGGTTGCTGTGTACTTTATTCACACTTATTTGTTTCAGAACTATCAGATACCCACCTCCTCGCTCGAAAAAACGCTGCTTGTGGGTGATTTTCTGGCTGTAAGCAAAGCTAGTTACGGTCCGCGTGTACCGATGACGCCACTTTCATTCCCGCTGGTTCAGCACACATTCCCCATTCTCAACTCAAAATCGTTTCTCGAAAAACCGCAGTGGGAATACAAACGCCTGAAAGGAACCGATAAACTGGAACGTAACGATATTGTTGTATTTAATTTTCCCACCGGTGATACCGTGTGTGTAAAGCAGCAAAATCCGGATTATTACACCTTGTGCTTTCTGTACGGACGGGATGTTGTTCGTTCGCGCACTGATATTTTCGGTGAAATTGTTTACCGCCCCGTTGACCGGCGTGAAAACTACGTAAAACGATGTGTGGGAGTTGCCGGCGACTGGCTGGAAGTAAAAGACAATCAGGTAATTGTAAATGGTAAACCACAGGAGCATTTCCCGGGGATACAGTACAACTATTTTGTACAAACAGATGGAACACGACTGACCAATGAAGTATTGGAAGATATGAATATCAGTAATGAAGACATTGTGTTGCTGGACAATTCACAGGCTGCGGGATTGATTACTTCGTTAGGGCTTAATCCAAATTTGCCGGTTTATAATTTTCCGTTGACCGCCGAATCGTATTCAAAGATGCAAAATACCCGCGGTGTGGTTAAGCTGGTGGTGGAGCCGTCCGGAATTTTAATGGAAGATCATACTTTCCCGCTCGGAAATACTTATAACTGGACGCGTGACAACTATGGCCCTATTTACATTCCTAAAGCCGGTGCTGTTCTGAAACTCACGCTTGCCAATCTGCCTATATACGAACGCATCATCCGCGTGTACGAAAAAAACAAACTGGAAGTGCGCGACGGTCAGATATTTATCAACGACCAACCGACCACAAGCTACCGGTTTAAAATGAACTATTACTGGATGATGGGTGACAACCGTCATAAATCTGCCGATTCACGTTACTGGGGCTTTGTACCAGAGGATCACATAGTGGGACGCCCCATGTTTGTCTGGCTTTCACTGAACAAAGACAAATCACTCTTCAACGGCAAAATCCGGTTTGACAGATTTTTTAAGAATGCAGAACGATAAGACACAGGCTGCCCCCCAACCCCCTGAAGGGGGTGTTGACAGCATACCATCAAATGCAGTACAAAGCTTCAAATCAGCACTTTTAAGTTCCACATTCAGAGCTAGTCCCTGCATGTCCCGATCTATCGGGAAACTTGATTCGGGAGAGTTAGGAAGCAGGGCCATGCTCTCGACTGCCTATCTCCCACCCGTTTCTTACTTCATGTGTATGTTGCATGCAAACGAGATATGGCTGGAGGCTTGTGAGAATTACGTAAAACAATCGTACCGAAACCGCTGCCGGATAGCTACAGCAAATGGTGTGGAGACACTGAGCATTCCGGTGGAGAGTAACAGCGGACAGAAAAATCCTATTCGCGACGTCAGAATTTCATCTCACGGCAACTGGCAGCAAACTCACTGGCGGGCGATTACATCGGCTTACATGAACAGCCCGTTCTTTGAGTATTATCAGGATGATTTCCGTCCTTTTTACGAAAATAAATGGACTTTTCTTTGGGATTACAATCTTGAATTGCTAACTTTGATACTGAAATTACTGAATGAAAATCCAAAAATTATACCGACTGAAACATATCAGAATAATTTGTTCGATTTCAACGATTTACGCGAGATAATTCATCCTAAAAAGGAGCCGGTTTTGGTCACTAAGCCCTATTATCAGGTTTTCGAAACCAAGTATGGATTTTTGCCCGATTTAAGCATCATCGATCTGTTGTTTAATATGGGGAATGAGGCAGTGATGATACTATAAAAGACCTGCCCCCTAACCCTCCCGAATCAAGTTTCCCGATTGATCGGGACAGGCAGGGACAGGCTCTAAAGGGGGAATAAATGCTGAAAAATCATTAATTTCTAATGAATTGACATAAGAATTAAACCTGTAAAAATAAAATAACAAAATTTATAAACGTTCTTAAATTCCCCTCTTTAAAAGTCCCTCCCTTTTGGGGAGGGTTCCGAAGCTTCGGAATAGGGAGAGGCTGGGGTTAGGGGGCAACTTATTTATTAAATTATGGAAAACATTGATTGGAGCAATTTGGGTTTCGGCTATATGAAAACCGATTACAACGTTCGCTGTACTTACAAAGACGGTAAGTGGGGCGAAATCAGAACATGTGAAGACGAGAATATCACGATGCACATGGCAGCTACCTGCCTGCATTATGGTCAGGAAGCATTCGAAGGGCTGAAAGCGTTCAAGGGAAAAGACGGCAGAATACGCATTTTCCGCCTGGATGAAAATGCCAAACGCCTGCAATCTTCATGCGAAGGCATTATGATGGCAAAACTGCCGGTGGAAATGTTCGAAGAAGCTGTGCTGAAAGTGGTGAAACTGAACGAACGGTTCGTGCCGCCTTACGGGTCGGGTGCATCGCTCTATATTCGTCCGTTACTTATCGGTACAAGCGCTCAGGTGGGTGTGAAACCTGCAAAAGAATATGAATTCCTTATTTTCGTAACTCCCGTAGGACCTTATTTCAAAGGCGGATTTGCCACTACGCCCTACGTAATCATGCGTGAATATGACCGTGCAGCACCACTGGGCACAGGTACATTTAAGGTGGGCGGCAACTATGCAGCCAGTATGGTAGCCGGCATGAAAGCTCACGATATGGGTTATTCGGCCGTATTCTACCTCGATGCGAAAGAAAAGAAATATATTGACGAATGCGGCGCTGCCAATTTCTTCGGAATAAAAAACGATACGTATATTACACCGAAATCTACTTCTATCCTGCCCTCCATCACCAACAAAAGTCTGATGGTGCTGGCCGAAGAACTGGGCATGAAAGTGGAACGACGTGCGGTTCCCGAAGAAGAACTGGCAACCTTCGAAGAAGCCGGGGCTTGCGGTACAGCAGCCGTTATCAGTCCGATAGAACGCATCGACGACCTGCAGGAAAACAAAACCTACATCATCTCCAAAGACGGAAAACCCGGCAAATGGAGCGAAAGACTGTATCATAAACTGCGTGCCATTCAGTACGGCGACGAGCCCGACACACACGGCTGGATTACTTATGTAGATTAAGTTGATACAAACCCTGAATAAGGGAATTCCGGTAAGGAATGAGGATGTTTTCGAAAAAAAACAGATTTCCGGCCAGAAAACAAATTTAACTGCTGACAGTGTTTGAGCTATCTGTCAGTAGTTTTTTATAATTCAGAATTTATTAAAATCAAATAAGAACAATAAAATTTTCCGGATCCACAATTAGTGGATGTGGATAAAAAAATCCAATGAAAAAAATAAGTTTATTTTTGATCGCATTGCTGCTAACTATCAGTGTGAAAGCCGACGAAGGCATGTGGATGCCGTCGCAGCTGCCGCAGCTGGCCAAGGAACTGAAGGCCGCGGGCTTCAAGGGCAACCCGGCCGACCTCGCCGACCTCACCCGGCATCCGATGAGCGCCGTGGTCTCGCTGGGCGGGTGCACCGCCAGCTTCGTGTCGCCGCAGGGCCTGGTGGTGACCAACCACCACTGCGCGCTGGGCGCGATCCAGCTGAATTCGACC
>CALMZF010000025.1 GCA_937870645.1 uncultured Paludibacter sp.
ATCGGGCACAAATTTATCCACCTTGAATTGGAAGGGATTTTCAGGATTCCAAACCTGAGCACTGAATATTTTCGTATGCTCGTCCTGAATAACTCTGCGTGCCCATGCCGGGATGCGCTCACCCGAGCCGCCTTCCCATTCCACTATCAGTTTGTAAAGTTGCAGGTGCTTCATTGCCGCTTCGGGCAACTGAATTTCCCAAACACCATTTTCAAGCTTAGTGAGTTGATATTCTTTGTTTTTCTGCCAGTTGTTGAAATCACCAATCAGAAAAATAGCCGTGGCATTGGGTGCCCACTCTCTGAAAATCCAGCCATCGGGAGTATGATGAAGTCCAAAATACAAATAACCCGTTGCGAAATCGGAAAGACTGCCTTTTTCGCCCGTCAACCGTTTTTCAACCGAAAGATAATAGTCATATCTTACCTGTATGGCAGCCGCATAGGGTTCGAGCCAGGGATCAGATGCAACTATGGGCAGCATTTTTGAACTTTTCATATTTATTCGTTTTAAATATTACGTTTCAGAATTAAATTACCTCGTCCACCGAATAATTCAGAAATTGAAGGAACGGATATGATTTTTCGGCTATTTCAGCCAGTTTTTCCACAAATTCAGAAGAATTAAGCATATTGTCATCTATATCATACGTCACCATAAAATGCTTCAACTTCAGCAATTCAGCATCGGGAAAATCTTTTGAAAATCCCTGAGGAACAGTTTTCAGTTTATCTTCTTCGTAAAAGGAATCGTTAAATAAAGTGCGGAAATCGGGATTATTTCTTATTTCATTGAATTCATCAATATTATCATAGATACTCCGACGAATCGCCTTAAGAACAACCGGAGTGGGGCTCCATACTCCTATTGAGAAAAAGCATCCGGCAGGGTCCAAATGAAGATAATAACCTCCGCGGTCGCTCTTGCGACCACCGGCAGAAGCTATAAATGCTCCAAAATGTGTTTTATAAGGTGTTTTATCCGGTGAAAAGCGGATATCGCGGTATATGCGGAAGACACAATCTTTGACATCGACGAGGCGGATATCTTCATCGAAGGCTGCTATTTTGAGAATCAGAGAACTGCAGATTTGCTCAAAGTCGATTCGAGCTGTATCATATTCACTTTTATGCTCGCTGAACCAAACCCGGTCGTTGTGATTTTTTAGTTCCGAAAGGAAATCAAGTATATTTTTCATCCCGTCTCATGTATATTTATCTGTTACAAAAATAGGTAAAAAATTTAGAATTATTCATGTTTCAGGTATTGTTTTTTCTTTTCAACTTCGGATTTCAGGGAAAATGATTACTTTTGTAAACAAATTGGAAAGGTTACTATTTTTAACCAACACAATATCAATCAGATTACTAACTTACGACATTTTCAATAAAATAATAAACAGATGAAGAATAAGATTCAGCAATTAATGGATGAGATAAATTCACTTCGGGTGAGCACACTGGATGAAGCGGAAGCATTACGTATCAAATATTTGAGCAAAAAGGGTGAAATTACAAGTCTTTTCAACGATTTTCGTAACGTAGCCAATGAAGATAAACGGGAAGTTGGTCAGCTACTGAACGAATTAAAAAACAAAGCACAGGATAAACTCAACGAACTGAAAGAATCGCTCAGCGCCTCGGGTGTATCAGAGCAAAAAACCGACTTAACCCGAACTGCCGAGCCCGTCAAATTGGGCACCCGCCACCCGTTATCACTTGTAAAACAGGAGATTGCCGAAATCTTTTCGCGCATCGGATTTACCATTGCCGAAGGTCCCGAAATAGAAAATGACTGGAATGTATTCGGGGCACTTAATTTTCCGCCCGAACATCCGGCACGTGACATGCAGGATACATTTTTTATTGAGAAAAATCCTGATATTCTGCTCCGCACACATACATCTTCGGTTCAGACACACGTAATGTCCTCTCAAAAGCCACCCATCCGGATGATTTTTCCGGGGCGGGTGTATCGCAACGAAGCCATTTCGTATCGTGCTCATTGTTTTTTTCATCAGGTGGAAGGACTTTATATCGATAAAAATGTATCGTTTGCCGATCTGAAACAGGCATTACTCTATTTTGCCAAAGAAATGTTTGGCGCTGATACGCAGATTCGTTTGCGTCCCTCCTGCTTCCCGTTCACCGAGCCGAGTGCCGAAATGGATATTTCTTGTAATCTCTGCGGAGGAAAAGGCTGCGCATTTTGCAAACACACCGGCTGGGTAGAAATTCTGGGCTGTGGTATGGTAGACCCCAATGTACTCGAAAACTGCGGCATTGATTCAAAAGTTTACTCTGGTTATGCATTTGGGATGGGAGTGGAACGCATAACCAACCTGAAATATCAGGTGAAAGACCTTCGATTGTTCTCCGAAAATGATGTGCGTTTTCTGGGGGAATTTACCGGTGCGTTTTAAATACGGGCATTATTGAGATTCGCATATCGGTCATATTAAATCAATTACATAAATTTTTAACACATAAATTTATCAGAATGAAAAATCGTTGGTTCTTCCTTTTTTCGGTATTGATATGCCTAACATCAAGTCTGAAAGCTCAGGATACAATTGTGCTGAAAAACAGCAGTCAGATTATTGCCAAAATTTCTGAGATTGGTCCCGGTGGAATAAAATACAAACTTCAGGAGAATCCTGACGGACCCGATTACATCCTTGAGAAATTTAAGGTTCATGAAATTCGGTTTAAAAACGGTTTTGTGCAGCAATATAATGTTACTGAAGAAGTTCCTGTAGAGAAGGAAATTGAATATATCAACGATGTGCCCGTACGGAAACGGATAGAAATAAGAGAAAAGCGTATTATTAACGACCCTCAGGCATCGGCACCAAGCGGACCTCCGGTGAGAATGGGGCAAAAATTCAATCAGAATAAATTGCGATACAACTCCGCCCTGTACATTCCGCAACCGGGCGACCCGTATAATCCTTCAGTAGCCGGTATAGCCTCGTTCTTTATCCCCGGCCTGGGTCAAATGCTCAGCGGCGAAGTGGGACGCGGACTTGGATTTCTGGGCGGATACATGGGCACTTCATTTATCTGTATGACCGGAATGGCAATTGCTCAGGGAGATAACAGCTACGATTATGACAGCGAATTTAATCACAGTTACAACAGAAATAATGCCGAGTTGGGTTTCGGATTATTTATTGTAGGGGGTGTAGCTATGCTGGGTACCTACATATGGTCCATAGTTGATGCCGTAAAAGTGGCCAAAGTCAACAATATGTATATGCAGGATTTGAGAAAAGATCAGGTAAGCATCCAGTTGAAGCCTTATATGGAAACCAAGAAATATCCGGGTATAACCGACCGACCCGTTGGGATGACATTGCAGATCAATTTCTAAATCTGAAAAAACAAATTACAGAAAAGCGTTGACCGGTAAAGTCAATGCTTTTTTATTGCTTTCAAAACCTGTATCTTTGCGGTGTGAAAAGAAGATATTTCATCAGATTTGCTTACGATGGGACTGCCTACTGTGGGTGGCAGGTTCAACCCAACGGACTGTCGGTGCAGGAAGTGCTGACAAAAGCCCTGTGCACCATACTACGAACCGAAGATATTGAAATAGTGGCAGCCGGACGCACCGATGCAGGTGTACATGCCCGCAACATGGTTGCTCATTTTGATGTTGAAGACCGGTTACCGGCAGGCCTGGATCTTGTCAATAAACTGAACAGTTTATTGCCCTCAGATATTTCGGTCATAGAAATCAGGGAAGTGAAGCCCGAAGTCCACGCGCGCTTTGATGCACTCTCGCGCCGGTACGAATATCACCTGGTACTACAAAAAGATGTTTTTCGTCATCCCTTTGCTATGCGAATTTATAATCCGCTGGATTTCGACAGAATGAATGAAGCTGCAAAAATTCTGTTTGAATACACCGATTTTACCAGTTTCAGCAAACTGCACACCGATGTAAAAACGAATAACTGCAAAATAATGGCTGCCCGCTGGGAGCAAAGGGAGGAAGAATGGATTTTCATCGTCGAAGCTGACCGGTTTTTGAGAAATATGGTGCGTGCCATAGTGGGAACATTGCTGGAAGTAGGCCGGGGAAAAATGACGATAGATGAATTCAGACAGGTAATAGATGCCAAAAACCGGTGCAACGCAGGAAGTTCGGTGCCCGCCAAAGGGTTGTTTCTGGTGGAGGTGGCTTATCCCGAAAATATCTATACGGGAGATTAAACCAATGCATTGACGCCACAAACAACCGTGTTAAAACGCTTAATAAGCTGAAAAATAATTTTTCAACGAAATTAAAATAAATATTTACCGAAATAATTTGATACTTTGATTATTATTTGTAATTTTGCAAGCCCAAATAAAACGCAATAAAATAAAAAAATTAAGATATGAAAAGCGGAATTCATCCAGAAAATTATCGCCCCGTAGCATTCAGAGACATGTCCAACGGCGATACCTTTATTACTCGTTCAACTGTTAACACAAAGGAAACTGTTGACATTGACGGTGCAACTTATCCATTGGTAAAGTTAGAAATTTCAAGTTCATCACACCCTTTCTATACCGGAAAATCAAAACTGGTGGATACAGCAGGACGTGTCGATAAGTTTATGAACCGTTATGGCAATCGTGGAGAAAAGAAATAATCCGCTCAGCCTAAAATAAATCACATTATAACCCCGATTTTTTCGGGGTTTTTTGTTTTTAATAGTGAAAAATATTATTTCTGCTAAAAGCAGGCACAGTTTTTGATTTATTATTCCTATAGAAATTTAAACCCATTAAAAAACTTACGTCATGAAACAATCCATCAAAATAACAATGCTTTTAATGAGTGTTGCTATACTATTTTCAGCCTGCAAAAAAAATCCCGATGTAAATAAAAGTAATTTCAACTTTATCAAGGCTGAAGCCAATTATCTTGGCAATATTTATCGAAACAATGTAAATGCTTTTGAGGCTTATTTCTTTGACAGCGGCTTGGGAACCGATGCCAACGGATACATCACCGGAAGCGGAGCTTTTTTGTTTCTGGATATGAATACCACTAAAAATGCCACCTCCATCCCTTCCGGAACCTATAAAGTAAATAACGAAAACGTGAATGAAAGTGTAGAATTAACTTTCCAGCGGGGAAAAATGGTACTGAACAACAATAATGAAGATGTGCCCAGCGGTAGCTATATTGCTATTGTGAATAACGGAAAAATCACCGATTATCTCTTCCTTTCAAGCGGCAGCATTATTGTGAATAAAATGGGAAATTACAGCATCACCGGACAGGTTACGACCAGTGACAATGAGTTTTACGAATTCTCATTTTCGGGCAGCATCCCCACCACCGACCTGGTGACACCTTACCCTCAAACCCTGAAAAAAGGACAACTCTGGTACTGGGGCGACATTGATCAGGTAGGATTAAACATATACACCATTTGGCTGGCCGATCAGAATATCAACATGACCAATATGAGCGGCAACGGCGATCTGATGCGAATAGAAGTGTACACACCCACATCGTACACCACTTCCCTGCCCAACGGCACGTATCCGGTAAAGATAAACACCGTTGAAAACCAAACAGTAATAGACGGATTTAATAACGGAACCGAAGACCTGGGAACCTGGTACTATACAGCCGATGCTTTCCCCATCACAGGTGGTTCCATGACAGTTGTTAAAAATGCCGGATCAAGTTACAATCTAAATTTTACCTTCATAGACGAACTTGGAAACACTATTTCGGGCACTTATAACGGTGATTTAGGATTAGTAAATAAAGCCAGCACAGCACAAGGCATTAAATCTCGCATTCAGAAAGTTAAAACCAACCGGGCTGTTGCTACGGAAACTGATCAATACAATATAAGAATCCATCGGGGAAGCCGAATAAATTCAGCTAAATAATTGAATTTCAACCTTTCAGGAGGGAATAGACTTCGGTTTATTCCCTTTTTCATTTTCCATTAAAGCCTGAAATCGGAATTTTATCAAAAAATCCGTATCTTTGCAGCCGATAATTAACACCAAAAAAATAATAAAATGAAATTATTAGAAGGGAAAGTAGCTATTGTAACCGGAGCTGCACGCGGTATTGGTAAGGCCATAGCTCTCAAATTTGCAAGTGAAGGATGCCATGTTGCGTTTACTGATTTGGTAATCGACGAAAATGGTCTGGCAACTCAACGTGAACTGGAAGCACTTGGCGTAAAAGCCAAAGGATATGCTTCAAATGCAGCTTCTTTTGAAGCCACACATCAGGTGGTGGATGAGATCGTTAAAGACTTTGGCCGGGTGGATATACTGGTAAACAACGCCGGAATCACCAAAGATGGCCTGATGATGCGCATGACCGAACAGCAATGGGATGCAGTAATAAATGTGAATCTGAAATCGGCATTCAACTTTGTACATGCCTGCACACCTGTAATGATGAAACAAAAATCGGGAAGTATCATTAATATGAGTTCTGTAGTGGGTGTTTCGGGTAATGCCGGTCAAACCAACTACTCCGCTTCCAAAGCCGGTATGATAGGTCTGGCAAAATCAATAGCCAAAGAACTTGGCACAAGAGGCATACGTGCCAATGCTATTGCTCCGGGATTTATCGAAACCGAAATGACTCACGCACTGACCGAAGAACAACGGGCTAAGTGGGCTGAAACTATTCCATTACGCCGCGGCGGTTCACCTGACGAGGTAGCCAAAGTATGCGTTTTCCTTGCTTCAGACCTCTCCAGCTATGTAAGTGGACAGGTAATCAATGTATGCGGTGGAATGAACACCTAAGAGTGTGAAAACAATAGCAGAAATAAGTAATAAGGAATTGTGAATGAAAATAATATTATTTCAAATATTATTTTGCATATTCAAAGAAATTCACTATTTTTGCAGTCCGAAATTCAGACAAAAAATATAACAAAATAAAACACAAATAGCAATGAAAAGGACTTTTCAACCTTCACAAAGAAAAAGAAGAAACAAACATGGTTTCCGCGAAAGAATGGCAACTGCAAACGGACGCAGAGTATTAGCCGCTCGTCGTGCTAAGGGTAGAGCCAAACTAACTGTTGCTGATGAAGGTCGTCATAAATTCTAACCTTTTCATCACATTCTCTACAAAACATTCAGAAAATCAGGACCTCTACAGGTTCTGATTTTTTTGTTTTAAACTCCATAGAAATAAATTTATTGTTAAATAAAATAAATCCGGTAATATATCTGATTTATTTGTTTAGCTTTGCGCCTCAAAGTACTTTTAATATTGAAAACATAATGGAAAAACATACCGAAGATTTGAAGGCAATACGTGAGATGATGGAAAAATCATCCAAATTTTTGTCACTGAGTGGATTGTCGGGTATCATGGCCGGAGTGACAGCCATTGCAGGTGCTTTGTTTGCCTATTTGTACCTGTTACGTCATCATTCTTCTGCCGAATTTCTACAGAAACAGGATTTATTAATACTTACAGTTGATGCTATTTTAGTATTAGTTATTTCGCTGGGATTTGCCATTTATTTTTCACGGAGAAAAGCAAAGAAGAAAAATCAGAAGCTTTTAAGTACGGTTGTACTAAATACGATGTATAATCTGGGCATTCCGCTGGCTGCAGGTGGTATTCTGAGTATAATAATGATTAGCCGGGGACAAACAGAACTTGTTGCAGCCACTACGCTTATATTCTATGGACTGGCTCTTGTAAATGTTTCAAAATTCACTTACGGTGAAGTTCATTACCTTGGAATTGCTGAAATTATAATTGGATTATTAGCAGCCGTTTTCATTCACAGTGGTCTGATATTATGGACAATAGGGTTTGGCATTTGCCACGTGGTTTATGGATTTATTATGTACAAAAAATATGACCTGAACTAACTATGGCCAATATCATAGCAAATCTGAATAAAGCTTTTGACAGCAGAATACGACTC
Organism: uncultured Paludibacter sp.; assembly: GCA_937870645.1. GTDB lineage: Bacteria > Bacteroidota > Bacteroidia > Bacteroidales > Paludibacteraceae > UPXZ01. Next base: position 7,931 of record CALMZF010000025.1, read on the forward strand.
GGAATAATGTCGGTTCTGATTGTTAATGACACAGTTGATTTCAATACGCTGAAAGAATTATTGGAATTGACCGATGGTAATCTTGCAAGCCATATAAAAGCGCTCGAAAACCTGGGATATATTCAGACAATCAAGCAGTTCATTTCGCGCAAACCAAATACCAGATATAAAATCACCGATCAGGGACGAACCAGTTTTCAAGACCATTTAGATGCGTTGTCCAACCTGATTGGATGATTTATTTTTTTATACATTAACTTTGCATTTCAAAGTGCTTTTTATTTATAAATTCATTAATTCATTCATTTTTATGGAAACAACAAACGAAAAAATTGAAAAATTCAGTCAGTCAGTCACACTGAAAGCAATCATTATCGGTGTATTAACTTTGCTAATGTTGATACCGGGTAGTATGATACAGGAATTAATTCACGAGCGACAAAACAGAAGTCGGGAAACAATTGAAAAAATCAATTCCAAATGGAGCAATGCTCAAACAATCACCGGACCTGTTTTGGTTATTCCATACAAAATCACCACCACCGACGAGAAAAAAAACTCAAAAACAGAGAACCATACATTCAATCTGGCTCCCGAATCGTTGATAATTAAATCGAAACTAACTCCTGAAGAACGTCATTATGGCATATACAAATCAATACTGTATAAAAGTTCACTGGATATTTCGGGTAATTTTAAAGCTATAGACCAAAAGCAAATAGAAGGTGAACCACAATGGGCAGATGCGTATATCCGTCTGGGATTATCAGACCTCAGAGGCATTACAAAAAATATTGACTTTGAAATTAATAAACAACATTTTACTGCAGAAACCGGAGGCAGCGATGATGCCATCGGTCAGGGACTAATAATCTCGTTGAAAAATGCTGTCTTATTTCAACCCGAAAAAAGACTTGATTTTCATTGCAATATGGATTTGAATGGCAGCAGCAACCTTAATTTTATACCAGTGGGACGCAGTACGCAGGTATTTGTTGAAGGCAACTGGAAAGCTCCGGGATTTATTGGAAATTTCACACCTCAATATAAGATCAACGAAACCGGTTTTACAGCCAGGTGGAATATACTTCATTTCAACAGAAACATACCGGAATCGTGGAAAGATGGTAATATTATTGATACTGCCGATAATTCATTCGGAGTAAATCTGGTTGATACAGTGGATCATTATCAACTGAACATGCGCTCAAACAAATACGCACTGATGTTTATCGCACTGACTTTCGTAGTGTTCTTTTTTGTGGAAGTGCTTACCCGTAAAAGAATTCACCCAATACAATATCTGCTGGTTGGTGTAGCATTAATCCTGTTTTACAGTTTGCTTCTCTCTATTTCGGAACAATTAAATTTTGGAATCTCCTACCTGATAGCCAGTATTGCGACCATCGGTCTGATAACGGTTTATGCAAACAGTATCTTCAAAAACAAAACACAAACCGGTATCCTGGCATTTCTGCTTGGTATCTTATACGTTTTCCTGTACGTAGTTCTACAACTGGAAGATGTAGCATTGCTGATAGGAAGCATCGGATTATTTGTAATACTGGGCATCATCATGTATCTGTCGCATAAAATAAAATGGTATAATGAAGATACAAGTCCTAAAATGAAGCAGTAATCATAAAAAAAAATCAGAGTTGTTAAAGCTCTGATTTTTTTATTTATTTGTATCTCACCCATCTCCAGAGTTCTTTCCAGCTTACTTTCTTGCCGTACATGAGAATTCCGGTGCGGTATATTTTGCCGGCTATCCAGGTGGTACCGATAAATGAAAGGACCAATATGACGATAGATAACACGATTTGCCAGGCGGGAACATCAAATGGCAGTCGCACCATCATCACGATGGGCGAAGTGAATGGTATGAGCGAACACCAGAAAGCAAGCGGACCATCGGGATTTTGAGCACTATAAATGGCTGCATAAATGGCAAATAAAATGGGTATAGTCAATGGCATGGAAAATTGCTGTGTATCCGTCTCATTATCGACCGCAGAGCCGATAGCTGCAAAAAGAGAGGCATACAGCAGATATCCGCCAAGGAAATAAATGATAAACAACACCAGGGTTTTGAAGAAGTCGAATCCATTCAGACTTTTATAGATTTCAGTAATCATGGATTGAGTATCCGATTGCGACATGCCGGATTGCATACCAGGCATATTGATCTGTTGAGCGGATTGTATAGCTTCCGTATCAATGCCTCCTCCCATAAACACACTTAACCCGGCTGTAATAATAAGTGTAAGAGCTATCCACATAAAGAATTGTGTAAGTCCGACCAATGCGATACCGATAATTTTACCCATCATCAATTCAAACGGTTTAACCGATGAAATTATCACTTCCACAATCCGGCTTGTTTTTTCCTGCAATACGCCACTCATCACCTGAGAGCCATAGGACATGATGAAAATATAAATCAGAAAAGCAGAAATCATACCGATAATCAATGCCAACTCCGCAGAACCTTCCTTTTCCTGACCATCAGCATTCCATTTTATAGTCGAAATATCGACATTTGTTTTCGATTTTTCCACCACTTCCTTCAGGTTGGGAATGTTATATCCGGCCAGTTTTTGTTTCTGCACAAAATCTCCCAACAATCCGGAAATGTAAGATTTCAACTCGACATTTACCTGTTTTTCAGAATAAAGTGATACGGCATTGGGTTTAGTGCTCAAATCGGCGGTGATATACAACACAGCAGTCAGTTCATTCCCGGTTTTTTCTTTTTTCCGGAAATTATCGAGCGGTTTGTCCGAAAACACAAAGGTATAAGTGTCGTTACTCTTCAGCGCATCGTGATATAAGCCGGTTTTATCTATGACAATGATGTTTTTCAAGGTGTCGTCGTGGATATTGGACAACCAGAGCGGTATCATGATCATGGCCACAAACAGCAATGGTGTAAGAAAAGTCAGCAGTAAAAACGACTTTTTCATGACGCGGGTAGTATATTCCCTGCTAATAATTATTCCTATCTTACTCATAGTTTGTTGCCCCCTAACCCCCTGAAGGGGGAATTAAGAGCTTTAATTAAGTTAGTTGAATTTAGAAAGACATTTTTTTATATTAGAAAATATTGATAAACGTACCTATACTCCACCTTTAGGGGGCTGTGTGGTCACCGTTCGGATGAAAATATCGTTCATGGTGGGGAGCAATTCTTCGAAGGAAACAATATCCGTTTGTTTCATCAGCTCTGCAAGTAGTTCATTATTTGACAGGTTGCTCCCTTTTACGAGCGTTGTTTCGAACATCCCATTCTTGTCGGTTTGGGAAATAATATTGCAATTGTAGGGCGTAAATGGGGTTGATGATCTGATTACAAGGCTTCTGGTGGATTGCGAAGCCCGGATATCAGCCACTTTTCCCTGCAAAACAATACGCGCTTTGTTGACCAGTGAGATATTCTCGCACAATTCCTCGACCGATTCCATATTGTGAGTTGAAAAAATGATCGTTGCCCCCTTATCGCGCAGGGCAAGAATTTCTTTTTTCAGAATATCAGCGTTTACAGGATCAAATCCGCTGAACGGTTCATCGAAAATCAGCAGATCCGGATTATGAAGAATGGTAGTGATAAACTGCACTTTCTGTGCCATTCCTTTGGAGAGTTCTTCCACTTTTTTGTTCCACCAATCCTGTATTTCAAACTTCTCGAACCAGTATTTAAGCGCTTTTGTAGCATCGTGTTTTGTCATTCCCTTGAGCCGTGCCAGATACATAGCCTGCTCCCCTACTTTCATCTTTTTGTACAGTCCGCGCTCTTCGGGCAGATAACCGATATTTCGCACATCAGCAGGAGTTAATTTTTTGCCGTTAAGGAGAATTTCGCCGCTGTCGGGTGCGGTGATGCAATTGATGATGCGAATCAATGTGGTTTTTCCGGCACCATTCGGTCCCAGCAAACCATACACCGATCCACGGGGCACAATCAAACTGACATCGTTGAGAGCCAACTGACCGGAATACTGTTTTACAACGTTATTTATTTCTAATAAATTCATATATAAGCCCCCCAAATCCCCCTGAAGGGGGACTTTTTGGTAATTTATAATTAATATCTTTTAATTTGGTATTCTTCATTTGTAATGTTTGTTTATATTTTTCCTTCGTCGGCAAAGCTGTAATACTTCCCACCGGCAATGATAATGTGATCCAACAGCCTTATATCTATGGCTTCACATCCTTTCTTTATTCGCTGAGTAATGGCATCATCCTCACGGCTGGGATTATCCTGTCCCGAGGGATGATTGTGTGCAACAGCAATGGCCGGAGCTGATTTTTCGAGTGACATTTTCAGGATCATGGGTATATCCACCACCGTCTGTCGGGTTCCTCCCTGCGTGAGCCGCTTCACATCCAGCACTTTGTTGGCACCATTGAGCAGTGCCACCCAAAATTCCTCGTGTTTCAAATCCAGCAGTATGGGCTCAAAGAGTTCGAACAAATCGCGGCTTTGAGTAATTCTTGCGCGTTCTCTCACTTCGTTGGTTTTTCTGCGATTGCCCAGTTCCAGAGCCGCACTAATAGTGATGGCTTTTGCTTCGCCAATACCTTTGAACTTGCACAATTCATCTATTGACAATCGTGCCAGTTCGTTCAGGTTGTCATGTGAGGCTTTCAGTATTTTGCGACAAAGTTGTACCGCGCTTTCATTTCTGCTTCCCGAGCCAATCATGATTGCCAACAGTTCGGCATCTGAAAGCACCGAGGCACCTTTATTCAGGAGTTTTTCGCGTGGACGGTCATCCTCAGCCCAATTTTTAATAGATAAGTAGTTTTCTTCCATAATAATATAAATTAAAGCTTTGGGTTACCATATTCGGCAAAGAAAGCCACAAAATGTCATTGATTTTCTGCTACAAATTTCTCGAGATGAGCAATGATGTCGGTGTTTTCATCGTAGAGCGACAAATCGATATTTTTCAAATCTCCGTTTTCAATCATCTTCTGAATAAGTGGATATATCGGTCGGTCATCAGTCCAGTATGTCTGATTGAGAAATATCATCGGACTGGCATATCCGTAGGATTCATAATGATTTTGTGCCAAATCCTGAAAAATTTCCTGCATGGTACCGGCACTTCCGGGAGCAAAAATAACACCCCCTTTGGCCACTGCCAACAGACCTTCCTCACGCAGGCTATTTTCAAAAAATTTGGCAATATGCGTTGCAAAAGGTGTGGAAAGTTCGTGTCCGTATAGCCACGTGGGTATTCCCAGACTTTTATACCCCGTTTCGGGATATCTTTCCATGACATGAATAGCAGTAGAAAGCCATTCAGGATGATCGTATAATGGTGCCACACTTAATATTCTCACAGCATCGTTAAGTTCATCATTTGTCTTACCTGCAAACCAGGCACCGAGGTGTGTAGCTTCCATGGCACCAGGACCGCCGCCCGTAATCATCAGAAATCCTTTTTCAGTAAGTTGTTTTGACAATTGAGCCAACTGAATAAATACCTTTTCATCCCTTCCCAACTTATGTCCGCCCATTACAGCCACAATTTTACGTTCCTCAAACTGGTCGAGGAATTCATTCATTTCATCCTTTATGGAGTGATCGTGCAATGCCCGGGCCAGTGTTTCCTTTATATTTCGGGTTTCATTGCCTATTTTACGGTAATAGTCGTACACTATTTTATCGTGAGTGAGGTAGTAAGTTTCGGGATGGTGATAATCAAAAGCAGCGTAAAGTGACTTTCTATTATAAAGTCGGGAAGGGTAAACATCAAAGGGTACATCCAACGCAGGAAAAATGTAATTATCAACAGATAAATATTCTTTTGACCGGGATGACATAACACAGTTCAGAAAAAGGCATCCTGAAAATTTAATTTTACAAATCAGATCTTCGGATTCAGACAAATCCAACGACTGAAATGTTTTTTGTGTGATCTCAGTTTTTTCCAATACCAACTGTAATTCTTCGACTGTATCTATTTTTCTCATAAATAAGAATAATTTGTCATTCAATCAGGTATAAAAAGTGTATTTTGAACGGCTTGTTGTTATCAGGGTCTGTAGTGCGATTGCTCCAGTATTTTCCGGTAATTATTTTCTTTCATTAATTGTTCCAATGTCATAGTCTTATTTTGTTCCATGTAGCTGTCAATAATGCGCCATCCAATCCAGGTTCCCAGTCGGCCGGGTGATTCCTGCGACACAGGTGCCGTAAAAGGTGCATCGTTCAGGTACTTGTTAATCAATTGCATATCGGTGGAGAACAGATGTTTCTGAGCTACAATAGTTTTCCAAACCTGTTCTTCGTTGGTTTCGGCCCAATGCCATTGAGCGGGAGTATAGCCCATGATGTCTTCCATCTTTTTGTCGGGCATGAAAACGGATAACAACCAGATCACTTTACCCCGGTGCAGCATATTGTCTATCAATGCATTATTGACACCATCGAACGTGAAATAGCGAAAAAGTGTGGCTGAAACCACATCGATAGCCAGGTTTTCGCGCCGCATATTCTGGAGTAAATACTCATAAATGAATGATTTATAGGGCGGATAACCGGCTCCCAGATAAAAATCGGTGCCCACGCCAAGCAGACTGTCTGTCATCAGCACCGAACGGTTGAAACCCGAAACAAAAAAATATACTTCGGGCAACGGAACCTGTGGAAAATAATGATGTATGTAGGTAAATCCTCCTGAAATATCTTTTTCGATATCAGAAACATCAGCAAATGTCTCCATCACTTTTTTGTTGACAGACTGTATGGCGGTATCCTGCACAAACTGATGAAACATATCGGCAACAGCCAGTGTATCTGTGGGAACAGTATCAAGAACATTGTAAATGTAAAGTGGCAGAAACCCGGGATAGGTACGGTACAATGAATCTACGGATTGTCTGACATGATTCAGGTCCAGATGAATCAAATCCCGGTCGAAGCGATGAATGGTGACTTCAACTTTTTCTTTTTTTGTATCAATTTCAAACCGGTTTTTCTTTGTACAGGAAGACAGAAAAAACAGAGTAAAAACAAGTAGAATTAGATAATTAACATTTTTCATTTTCGGGGATTTTAAAAATTAAAAACCGCAAAGTTTTACAAAGTTAAGAAATTCTTTGTAAAGCTTTGCGGCTAATGGATTATTTTTATTTGTCAGCGAAATTTACTTTCTGTTTTTAAGCGCTTTTTGCTGTTCACGTTGCATCTTTTCAAGGCGTTCCATAAATCCGCTTTTGTTTTTTGGTTTTGCCTTACTGCCTTTGGCATGAAGCTGGGCAAGCAGTTTTTTGTCGTCAACCGTAGCACGGATAATATATGTCTGGCCAATGGTAATGAGGGTGGATAAGAAATAGTAGTAACTCAAACCTGAAGCATAATTATTGAACATAAACATAAACATCAACGGCATGAGGTACATCATCCATTTCATCATGCCTGCTCCGGGCTGGTCAGATGCAGTTGGTGTCTGGGACATGGTCAGTTTGGTGGAAATAATACTGCTGATGGTCATCAACAAGCAAAACAAACTGATATGATTGCCAAAGTATGGTGTAACAAGCGGTATATATGCATTCCAGCTCAGAATTGAATCATAAGCTGAAAGGTCTTGTGCCCACAGGAAACTCTGCTGACGAAGTTCGATAGCCGAGGGGAAGAAACTGAACATGGCAAAAAGAATAGGCATTTGCAGCAACATGGGCAGACATCCGCTCATGGGGCTTACTCCCACTTTGTTGTACAGTTCCATAGTTGCTTTTTGGCGTTCCATGGCTTTATCGGCGGGTATTCGTGCATTAATTTCATCTATTTCGGGTTTCAGTACACGCATTTTAGCACTTGATACATACGACTTGTAGGTCATGGGGAAAAGCACTATTTTAATCACAACGGTCATCAGTAAAATAATCAGACCGAAACTGCCGATAAAAGTACTGAACAGGTTGAACATGGGGATAATCATAAAGCGGTTAACCCATCCAAAAATTGTCCAGCCGAGTGGTATCAAATCGCGGAGATAGAGTTTCTCATCCCCTGGAACGCCTTTATCATAGCCGGACAGGATTTTATACCGGTTGGGGCCGAAGAAGAAACGGAAACCGGTGGGCTGATTGCCTGCTGGATCGAAGCCAACAGCCATTTTTGAGGAAAACGATTTTAGATATCCCGATTTTTCGGGCATCATTTCACTGGTGAGCGAAGTGGAAACGAACGATTCGTCAGCAATAAGGATAGTGCTGAAAAACTGGTCTTTGAATGCAATCCATTTCACCTTATTGGCCGGATCTTCCTGATCGTTTTTGGATTCGCTCAGTTTGTTCACATCATCGGTCAGGTACTTGAAATGGAGTGCCGAATATCTTTCTTCGAACTGACGGCCTTTTTCCTGTTGACGGATTTTAGCACTCCAGTTCATTTCAAGCAGGTTCATGGATGGTGGAATGATGGCATTCATGTTCGTGGCTTTGATGTCATATTTCACCATATAATCGTTGGCAGGAATGGTGTAGATGAAATCGAGGTATGAACCGGGCTGATCGGTTTTCAGTCGGAATACAAAAGTCTGGTTACCTTTAGCGTCTTTGGTCACTTCGCCTACGGGCTCGAAGTATAGATCGGCAGTGTTCACCACCCGATTATTGGTAGTGGTGAGTGTGAAACCCAGTGCGCTTTCATCTTTGTCGAAAAGAATAAGAGGCAGCGAGTCGTGTGTACGGTAGTTTTTCAGTTCGGCAGAATAAATCCGTCCTCCTTTATTGCTGAATTTCAGTCGAATGAGTTCATTTTCAACCGTAAAGAATTTTTCTTCGCCAAATGCAGCTGTTTTGAAAGCTCCGAAAGCATCGGACTTGAGTGCTACGGCAGCCGAATCGTTTAGTGCTGTACTGTCCGGGTTGGCTGAATTAAGTTTTGTTGCATCAGCCTGTTGCTGAATGACAGCCTGCTGCTGTTGAACCAACGCAATTGAATCATTGTACTTTTTTCGTTTTGCTATTTCGGCCTCCGAAGGCTTGTTCAACGCTGCAAAACCAAAAACTATGGCTGCAATTAAAATAAAACCGATTATTGTGTTCTTATCCATTTCTGATTGTTTACAAATTCAGAGTGCCTCTTCGATTGCTATTTACAGGGTGAAAGCATGTGGGAGAACTCTCCGGAATTTTACTTTTGTTTATACTCTAATTATCTTGTAACTTATAACTTGAAACTTGAAACTTGTAACTTGTAACTTGTAACTTATTTCTTATCAATCGCTGCTTTAATAAAACTGTAAAAAAGGGGATGTGGATTGACCACTGTGCTGCTGTACTCCGGATGAAACTGTACTCCTACGAACCATTTGTGATTTTTAAGTTCTACTATTTCCACCAGATCAGATTCTTCGTTAAG
>CALMZF010000026.1 GCA_937870645.1 uncultured Paludibacter sp.
CAGATAAATAATGTCCACTTTCTATTTCGGAAGTTCCGGCACAAAGTTATTGGTAGTATTACATGGTAAATAAACCAGGTTGGTCCATTGTCCGCTGGCAGAAGGTTCGCCTGCGCGACCGCTCATGGCATTGGTGTCCACATACACGGGATAACTTGGATCGGTAATGGCCACGCGGTTTTGCAATCCGAAAATGTCCCCGATATTGCCGGTGTCGCTTTTGGCTCCGTCACTCACAAAGATTTCGTCGGCTTCAATATCCATTCCTCGAGACTTGAAATCATTTTCAACAATGCTGTTTCTGAGAAAATCGTAACCCTGTTCCGGTCCATAGCCTCTGAATGTCTTACTTTTGCGCTGTTCGTTGGCAGCAGTGATCAAAGCATCTACCGAAGCATCGGGCAGGGGAAGTGTTACATCGCCTATTCCCATGCGGATAATATCTGCTTCGGGATTATCTTTTTTGTGCTGAGCTACTCGTTTTGCGATTTCGGAAAATAGATAGGTTGCCGGTATTTTAATGAAATTGTCGTTAATATATGCCATTGGTTAGTTTATTAAAGACCCCTTACCCCTAAAGGGGGATAAGAGAAGTTAGTTTATTTTGTTTTAATGCGACTTAAAAATTAAGAGACGAAACTAATTTAATTCTCCTTTAGAGCCTGTCCCGAACTTGTTTCGGGAGGTTAGGGGTCTCTCCTTCGAAGACGGTTACCGCGTCGCCGGTCAGATAAACGTGATTGTCTGCTTCTCTCCATTCAATTTCCAGATTGCCTCCGAGCAATTGAACTGTTGTTTTGCGGTCGGCCACTCCGTTGAGTACAGCGGCAACAACCGTTGCACAGGCTCCGGTGCCACAAGCCATTGTTTCACCGGCTCCGCGTTCCCAAACCCGCATTTTCAATACGCTGTTTGATATTATTTCTACAAATTCGGTGTTGGTACGATTGGGGAAATAAATGGCATTTTCAACCACCGGTCCGATTTTCGGCAGATCGAGTTCGCTGACATTGTCCATGAAAATGATAGCGTGCGGATTACCCATCGAAACACAGGTAACCTGATAATCGGTATATTTTCCAAACGAAACCACTTTGTTGATCACCGGTGACTCGTCGAATGTGGTGGGGATGAGTTTGGCATCAAGAATAGGTTCACCCATATCTACGGTTACTTTATCCACCTTGTTATCATTGTTCACAAAGAGTTGAAGCACTTTAACTCCGGCCAGTGTTTCCAGGGTAACTTCAGTTTTGGTAGTCAAGCCTTTGTCATATACATATTTACCCACACAGCGCGATGCATTGCCGCACATTTCGGCTTCCGAACCGTCGGAATTGAACATGCGCATGCGGAAATCACAGGTTTCGGACGGGAGTATCATCACCAGACCATCAGACCCGATACCTTTGTGGCGGTCGCTCAGACGGGTGGCTGTTTCGGACGGATTTTCTATCGTTTGTTCGAAACCGTTTACATAAATGTAGTCATTGCCTGTGCCGTGCATTTTTGTAAATTTCATAACGCTATAATTTTGAATTTAGAGCACAAAAATAGTTACATTTTGCCAAAATCGACATCTAATGAACAATAAATTATTATAATTTGTAGCATTTGTGTCTAATTGTAAGTATATGGGTTCTGATTAAAATAAAAATAATGTAAACAGGCTTGTATGTAATCAAAATGAAAAAATCAAATCGCAGGCAGGATTATTATTTTTAGGTGAAACCATTTACAGTTTTACATAAAAAGCTACTGTAAGTTATAAAAATGTACACTTTTTTTTTGTAATTGACAGAAAATCGTATATTTGTAGTTACAAACTCTCAAAAAATTATAAAATTATGAAATCAAATTTCTACAAGTTAATTTTAACCGCACTCTTAGCACTTCCCGTTTTTGGATTAATACAAGCTCAGGAACCTATCAAAACTGATACTACTACTGCTACGCTCAAAACCACGACACAGGTTGAACCGATCGGCAACACCTTTTATCATTGGGAAACTCCCGTACTCGAACCGATAAATATAGACTCCATCCGTCAGCAAAAACAGGATTACGAAGCCTACCTGGAGCAAATTGATTCACTGGAGAATGTTCTTAAAAGCAATAAAAAGCAAATCAAACAATATCAGGATCAGGCAAACTCCGAAGCTAAGCTGGTAAAGAAAGAACGCAGCAACATCAAACAGAAAGTAAATTTCTATAAGGAAGATGAAAAACTGCTGAAGACAGAAAAAAAACTGCGTGACAAAGAAATGAAAATGCTGAGAAAGGAACGCAGGGATTTTGTAAAAGCCTCGAAGGGACTGGTCAGCAATGATGTGGATTACCGGAATATGAAATTCAACGAAAGGGAAAACCGGATTGTGGATGCCGATGCAAACTGGGCAACTAAAATGGATAACCTCCGCAAAAATCAGGTTCAGATACAGAGTGACCAGAAAAAACTCGAAGACAGAGAACGCGAGGTACTTACAAGGCAGACTGAACTGAAAACTTATGACGAAGCTATACAGTTAAAAGCTCAGCAAATAGCCGTTGAGAAAAAACAAGCCAACCTGGAGATTAAAAGAGCAAAAATGCAATTGAAATGATGAGATTGTCTAACAGAAATCATTTCAAATCGAAAAAAAAAACTTCCTGCCAACCGGCGGGAAGTTTTTTTTACTCTTCTTGATAAATAAATGAAATTTCTTTGTCCTTTCTCTTTAGGGAAATGCAGCTATGTCAGAGTTGACTTCTACTAATTCAGCCATCGTAACAGGAATTTGTCAGAAAAATTTAATTAAAGTCGGGAAACTTTCTTTTGGAATGTCAGTGTATGGAGTATTCCGGGGGAGAATATCACTGAATTAGCGAACAGCAAATTTGTAGGCTTGGTTGGGCGTTTTTACGATGATAATTCCCGTGGGTAAATACTGATGGTTCATTAATTCCTGACCTGCTATATTATAAACTTTTAGTGGGATAGTTGGGTCACTGGACACTAAGCAATTATTTATCACTTTGAAATGCTGGCTGTAGGTCTGTGTGGCAGGAATGTCGGTTGTGATCTTTTCCTGACGAATGATATATTTACAGCCGGTATCATTCAAATCAGATCCACCTCCCCAGTTATATATTTTATATCCCAATCCCGAATTAGTTTGATTTATCTGCACGTTGCCGGAACTGATGATAAAATACTTACCTTCTCCCGTTGGTGTGAACTTCCATCCTTTGGAAGTGATAAAAGTGCTGCTTGTAGAAAGCGGATTGTCATATGCGGCAACATTCGAGATGTTGCTGTTACCGTTTTTACTTACAATCGCATAAGTCCCGTCATTCAATTCTGTTAATTTCCACAGAAATTTATCATTGTTGATACTAAAGGTGTTGCCATACAGTACGGCATTATCGCCCTGATAAGCAATAAATCTGTTTTCGCGCAACGGGGTGTGAAATGAATACCAGACTTGTTGACTATCATTCGAAGCTTTGGGTACATTCTTTGATTTTTTGTAGGTTTCCAACGCGTTCCAAAGCGATATTCTTTCAGTTTGAAATTCGGTGTCAGTTGTTCCGGTATTCCTTACAGTAATAGCATTAGCAATGGAATTACTCAGAATGGATGTGTTCTCAGCGGAATATTCACCCGGGTTTTCACCTGTCGGAGCTGAATTCATAAAACCGGTAGCGACTTCAATCATCGAAGTCAGCATGGATTTTTCATTCATTTCGGCTTCACTCAGTGTGTTAATGACATTTCTTGCATTTGAAATGACCGTTGCTGCCGGTGTTTGGCTTAGTTTTGATTCATCAAATGCAGCAAGCGCATCGTTGATTTGCAATATCGCTGTCGGATTTCCTGCTTGTGTAAATAACTCTTTAAGTATTCTTATTTTTTCAAATTGCTGAATACCTTCTGTCATTCTTTCAAATCTCATAGAAGTACGTGCGCCCGGATAAATCAGATAAGTGTCACCTGCTCCCCAGGAACGGAACCTGCTGTCAGTCAGCGGATTTTTCACCCAGCAGTTGAGTGCCCAGCGGAGATAACCATCCAGATTGGCTTTTGCTGCGTACCAGGCAAACCATTCACACTCTGCCGGTGAAGAGAATGTAAATGTATTGGGACGAGCTTCTTCGCAGGAAGTATAGAAGGTGGTGACTTTTCCCTCAGCCCGACGCTGTGCCAGTTGAAGGTCGGTGTATTTGTATCGGAGCGCTACACAATAGTCGTTTAAGTCAGCAATCAGCTCATTGTGCAGCGAACCTGCAAGTGAAATTTTGAAATCGGGATCGGCTTTCCGGATTATCGCAATGGCTTTCAGCATCACATCCATCGCTCTTTCGTCCATCGAAATGTGTGTTATGTTGAACCATCCTTTTGCTTTCAGGTGTGCTGCAAATGACTTTAACATGGCAGTCCACATTTCTTCATAAAGTGCATCGCCCGGTTTGGTGACAGCATCTTTATATGTACCGGCTGCTTCATCAAAATAGCGGAATGATAGTTTCCACGGGATCATGGAATAGCAGTTGATTTGTTTGTTAACGCCAAGTGACATCATCAGTTCCACCCATTTGTCAAAATTGGTATAATCAAATGACCAGCTTCCGTCTTTTTTCTTTATCCATTCTATCATTGTTCCGTAAACGTCTTCGGTCTGGCTATTCCAGGGGTCATAAATGATAGATGCCGTAATAACTTTTCCTCCTGCATCAGCATAAAGTTGGTGCTCGTTTTTCAAAGCTTCCATATGTGCCTCAGTCCAGGGTGCTACACCGTAATAGCGGGCAACCGAATATGGATTTTGCCATAAGTCCAGGTGAAATTTCCAATTGGTTGCAGCAGGCAATGTCCGGTTTTGAACCTTCAGATTGATTTGAAGCGTTTCTACAACTGCATTATTCAGTTTTACGTTGATAGTGGAAGTATAATTACCGGCTGTAGTGCCTGCGGGAACAGCAACCCGCACCCACACACCCTGCGATGTTAACGGTTTTATTTCAAGGTTTTTAGCATGGTGATCAATCGGGTCTGCAGACAGGGAATAATCGAAGTCAGCCGCATTACGGTAACCACACGCTCCTCCGCCATCTTTGTTGAGTTCGTCTGTCATCACGTAGCGCACAAAACCGGAAAATACATTATCGGAAGTGATACGCAGATTTTCGTCATTTTTGTTGATGAAATCTCCGATGGAGTAGCTGAGGGTATTTGTACCTGTTTTGTTCGAAACTACAAACTGGGCAGAAACCCGCTCACCTTTCCAAGCTGTGAGTGAGATGGATTTATTTGCTGCTGAAAGTCCGGAAGGATTTTGTTTAGTATAACGCGTGTCAGTAGTTCCCCAGGCAACTGAAACATCAGGCTGCGATGCCCACAATGCCGTGTTTGTTGCTTTCGGGTTGGGAAGTTCGGTGTAAGTGCTAAGGGGATTACTGCTTTGAGCAAACAGTATTACGGATACAAAATTGAAAATAAGCAAGGTGAGGATGTGATTCTTCATTTGAGAAATGTGATTTGAATTAGATTTTCAGGAAAATTCCTGTGGTTTTATTAGAGACTACAAATATAAATGATTTTATAGGACTAAAAAATTCAGGTAATTGAAAAAGATATTTTGGAAAATTAAGTATTTCTCCGGTAGAGACTTGATTCAATTCCCGAATAGGATTAGCCCATTCATAACAAAAAAAATGCCCAGGTTCAAATTGGGCATTTTTGATTGTATAATTTGTATTTTATTCTTTGATGTAACAGCGGGTGCGGAATAACGGAACTTTATCGTAATTGTCCCAGATACCAACGGCATTCACATTCGTTTCGAGCTGACCGGTGGAATAAGCCCATTTAACGCCACGGGCTATAGCCGCTTCGTTCATGGATACATAATAGAGTGAATGTATGCCTTTGTTTTGCCATTCGGGGATTACACCGTTGAAGTAGAGGTCAATTTCATCGTAATTTCTCAATGCTTTCAGAATGTGAATAAATCCGAAGGGGAATAACCGGCCTTTTGCTTTCTGGAATGCTTTGGACAGCGAGGGAAAACAGATACCAAAACCAACCACTTCGTCGTTTTCGTCGGTCAGGAAGCAGAGTAATTCGGGTCTGGCAAATCCAAAGTAAGCATCAGTGTAGTATTTTATCTGTTTGTCGGAAAGCTGGCTGTAGCCGTACAGATTTTTGAAGCCTTCATTCACTCCCTTGAAAAATCCGGGAACATATTTCATCGCCTCTTTTTTAGTCTTTGGTACAACGGTGTTTACCTTGTATTTCTGAGCAATGAGTTTGTTGATACGTGCCACTTTTTCGGGGATGGGCTGTGAAGCGTTGAATTTATACTGCACCCAGTCCACCGATTTGCGAAATCCGTGTTTTTCCATGTGTACCGGAAAGTAAGGATAATTATGTGCACTGGTGATGGTGGCATTGTTTTCGAAACCTTCCACCTGCATTCCTTCCGGATCGAGATCGGTGAACCCCAGTGGACCATGAATGCCCGTCATACCCTTATCGGCACCCCATTTTTCGGCAGTATCCAGCAGCGCTTTCGACACGTCCGGGTCGTCGATAAAGGCAATCCACCCAAAACGGGTGCGTTTTTCGTTCCAGGTTTCGTTGGCTTTGTGATTGATGATGGCAGCAATTCGTCCCACCACTTTATTATCCTTGAAAGCCAGAAAAAAGGCAGCTTCACAAAATTCGAAGGAAGGGTTTTTCCTGGGGTTAAACGTATTTTTTTCGTCAAAAATCAAAGGAGGAACCCATGTTTTGTCATTTTTATAAAGCTCGAATGGAAACATGATGAATTGCTTCATCTCTTTTTTGGTTTTAGCTTCCTGTATGGTAATCATTGAATATGTGTTATTTTTTAGATTTCAACCTGCAAATATACAATTTTTTTACAAAAGCATTACAATTATTTTAATACAACGGCGAATCGCATGACGAAAGATATTATCCGGAGAATCCCTTTCAATATATTTCCGGATAAAATGAGAAAATTGAAATAGTTTAAAAGTCATCCCGATATTCACTCCCTTCAACCTTTCTGCTCCTCTCAATACCTCACCTAATCCCTTGATTTCGAAAAAAAAAGAAAATTGAAATTATTTAATTTAGGTTTGTTAGCATTCTGATTGGTAGAGAATAATTATCTTTGTGCCATTAAAAAAGTCAAAAAAATCACAAATCCTTTTTTTAATAAAATCTAATGCTATGAAAAAGCGAATTTTTATTTTATCCCTGATGATCTCCCTGATTACAGGATTACAAGCTGGTGTGGAACACATTCTCCCAAAACCGCAGCAAATAACAACCAATGCCAGTGGCTCATTTAATCTGGCACAAAGCCTGCGGTTAATTCTTCCCACAATCAACAGTAATGATCCGGCAGTAAACACAGAGCTAACTAATCTGATTACCACCAATGGAGGTACGGTTTCTGAAAGTGCCACCAATACTATAGAGGTACAGTTAGTGGCTTCGATTGCAGGTGCCGAATTTCAGAAGGAAGCATACTCACTCAATGTAACACCCGAAAAAATAACTATCAGTGCCACCACGCTCCAGGGAGCTTACTGGGCTACCCAAACCCTGTGGCAACTTGCCGACAATGCCGGAGGCAATCTTACTGCCTGCAGCATTATAGACTGGCCGGCATTCAGCATTCGTGGATACATGCAGGATATTGGCCGCAGCTATATGGAGTTTGATGAAATAAAAAAAGAAATTGCTAATCTTTCACGCTACAAAATCAATGTTTTTCACTGGCACCTAACCGAAAACCAGGGCTGGCGTTTGCAAAGCAAATTATTTCCTCAGTTGAATGCCAATAACAGTACGGCTTATACCCGTCATCCGGGAAAATTCTACACCATGGCTCAGGCACGGGAATTAGTTCAATGGTGCTCAAAACACGGGGTGCTGCTTATTCCTGAAATGGACATGCCCGGCCACAGCGATGCATTTACCCGCGTTTTTGGATATAATATGCAAACTACTCAGGGGCTGGCAACCATGAAGCAACTGATTACCGAGGCAATCGACTCCTGTTTTTCCACCTCACCAATTCTACATATTGGAACCGATGAGGTAACTATGACCATGCCTAATTTCGTTCCCGAGATGGTAACACTAATTCGTGCAAAAGGCTTAAAAATTGGCACCTGGAGCAAGGGTTACACCGGTTACAACGCTGCAGATATAGGCCTGACGCAGTTATGGGCTTCTTCAGGAACCATTATTCCCGGAACTCCAAACGTGGATAGCCGCTACCATTATATGAATCACTTCGACGATTATGCTGACGTGGTTGGAATGTACAACAGCAGCATACTCGAAGTAACCAAACAGACCGCCGAACGTGTCGGGGTGATTATGGCTGTTTGGAACGACCGGAAAACCAGAACTGACCGGGACATCGTCATTCAAAACGGCGTTTATCCAGCCGTATTGGCTACTGCCGAAAGGGCCTGGCTGGGCGGTGGAACCTACATTACAACCAAAGGAGTTATGCTGGATGCAAAAAATACGGAGACATTCCGGAATTTTGCAGACTGGGAACGTCGTTTCCTGTATCACAAAGCCAATCACCTGAAAAACGAGCCAATTGCCTATGTGAAACAAACCAATGTTAATTGGCGTATTACCGATGCATTCCCAAATGGAGGAACGCTGACCACCTCCTTTCCACCAGAAACCCAACTGGCAGATACTTACACTTACAACGGTAATACCTATGGTACACGCAAAGCTACCGGAGCTGGAATCTACCTGCGCCACGTGTGGGGAACAATCATTCCGACATTTTATTCCAGTCCGCAGACTAATTCAACGGCTTATGCTTATACCTGGGTATATTCTCCCATAGCACAAACAGTAGGGGCAAATATTGAATTCCAGAATTATGGGCGTTCTGAATCGGATGTGCCACCTCGACAGGGTACCTGGGACTACAAGGGAAGCCGCATCTGGATTAACGATGCTGAAATAATGCCACCCACCTGGGAAAGTCAACATACTACCCGTGACAACGAAACTCCGCTCACAAACGAAAACGCTTCGGTACGTACGCCAATTTCCGTAAATCTGATACAGGGCTGGAACAAAGTTTTCATGAAACTTCCGGTAGGAGCTTTCAGCATTTCGCAGGTTCGTCTGGTAAAATGGATGTTCTCCTGCGTATTCGTTACACCCGATGGTAAAAATGCAGTAGACGGGTTAATATATTCACCTGAAAAAAGTCTGAATACATCTGCTGAAGCCGATGCCCTGATTATGGCCATTGACAATGCTGAAGCATTCAAAAACTCAACACAGAAAGGGCCCCAGCCGGGGGAGTATCCCGCGGCTGCATACGACTCTTTCGTTGCAGCCACAACCGCAGCAAGAACAGCATTAAGTCAAAGTAGTTCCGATGAACAACTCACTGCAGCTATCAATGAGTTGGGTAATGCTTTACAGCAATACAAAAGTGAAATAAACAAACCGTTAGCCAGCTCTGCTAATGAAACAATCTGGTATTCCTTACACACACCTGAACGTGGCACACGATATCTTGCTTACAAGGGTGACAATGTGAATTTAGCAGGCGAAGCATACACTGCCGGAGTTGATCGTCAGTTATGGAAGATTGTTATTAGAACCGATGGAACTTACGCTATAGTAAGTAAAGTAGCAAACAGTTCCATCAGCCCTGCTTCTGCTTTTAACACAGCTCTTAAAGCCCAGACAGGAATTCCTGCATCTGGTGGATGGTCTTTTGCTCCCACCTTTTCCAATAAAACATTTATCGTCACTTCGGGCTCTGTTCAGATAAATCAGACCAACTTAACAGGTTATCCGATTTATAACTGGGGTGGTGGTACAAACCTGACCGATACCGGCTGCCGCTATTTGATTACAGAAGTTAATCGTATCTCTACCGATGTGCAGAGTACATCTCAGGACAGAAAAAAAGTATGGTGCAGCAACCACAAAATAGTGATTGAAGGGGATTATAAACAAGCAAGCCTGTATGCACCGGATGGCCGAAAATTAAATCTTGCTGCACAACAGGAACCGGGACTTAAACTTGTCAGCATTGATGGGGTAGTCCACAAAGTGATGGTGAGGTAACAGAAGTCACTGAAAAAGCTAAATAGAAGCAAAACTTAAAAAAGCAGATAAATCAACTAATGACTTATCTGCTTTTTTCATTTAAAGACGAAGCAATTAGATACTTATATGTAAATCAGCAGCTTGTGCGGCCTGTACATATTGATAAATTCCGGAAAAACCATCCACCAAATCGTTGAATTGCTCAATGGACTCGCCGCCCCACATTTTACCGGCCAGACTGCAGATATAGATTTTCACATCTGCCATATCTTTTACTTCGCGAAAAGCTTCGATCCAGGTCGGCATGTTGAGTTCCTTCATGCGTGCTTTCATTTCGGTCTGAAGGTGAGGATATTCCACAAAGGAGTCTTCCAACTCTTCGTTGCCTTTCAAAAAAGCACGGGCTGCTGTGAGCAGGACATAGACTTCTATTTCCATGTCATCGGCAGCGCCGCCACTCATGATTACCCCTGTGCCCACCAGTTTATCGATACTTCCGGACGAAAGTCCGATTACCATTTTTGCCATAAATATATTTTAATTGTAAATTGTAAATTGTAAATGAATAAATTGTAAATCACGTTTATCCTCCGCAACCACCAGAAGCTTTTGCCGGAGCTTTTGTTTTAGATTCGCCGCGAACAGGAGCTATCTCCACCAGGTCGGGGAATTTGGCTTTCAGGACATCAAATCCGCCTTCCAGCACGTGGACATCGGCATATTTAAGCCTCGGCAAAACAGTAGCTGCCAGGGTCGAACGATCACCGTTGCTGCAATAAATATAAACGGTGGTGCGGTGAAGCGGTGCTTTTTCGGCCACCTGAGACTCCAGCAAGCCACGGGGAATATTAATGGCACCTTTTATGCATGCAGAGTCAAACTCAGCAGTTTCGCGGCAGTCGATCAGGTAATATTTTTCGCCCTTATCCATGGCAGCTTTCAACTGAACTGCACTTACAAATTCCACCTTTGATTTTGCATCATCAATCATTTCTTTTGTGTTTTTGTACTTTTTTTCGATGCTTCCGGCGCAACTCCACATAAAAATGACTGATAAAACCGATGTTGCAAATACGATTGATTTTTTCATCATAATAATCCATTTATTTGCTAACCCAATCCAGGTATGCTCCTTCGTATACTTTTACATTGGGATAGTTGAGAACAGATTTTAGTACAAAATACACAAAACCCGCAGTCGTCCCTGTTTTGCAATATACGATTACTTCTTTGTTCTTAGGCACAGAAGCAAAAATCTTGGTTAGTTCTGCAACCGGTTTCAGTTTTGATGTGTTCAGCAACGATTCGCTTGGTATATTAACGGCATTACCAATGTGTCCGGCGTCAAAATCTTCCTTTTTACGTGAGTCAACCAACACAGCAGATGCTAATTTTGATTTTACATACGCTTTATCCACGTTGATGGCTGCGTTAACTGACGGGGTGAAAGTTACCGGTTTCAGTTTTTTAGGATTTTTAGTGATGGGCTTGCGTGCGGCAAACCAGGCATCCATTTGTCCGTCGAGAATGCTGACATCGCTTGCTCCTACGTATTTAAGTATCCAGTACATCAGGCCGGCATTAATACCTGTTTTGCAATAAATCACAATTTTGCTGTCCGCTGCTATTCCGTTTTTTCCCAGAATTGAAGCAATTTCGGAACTGCTTTTCAGCGTGCCTTCCACCGGAGTGGCAGTACTCAGCGTGGATACATCCAGACCAATGGCACCATCGATGTGGGTTTTCAGATAATCGCCTGCCGGACGGGCATCGATTACTACCACATTCGGATCTTTCATCATTTTGGTCAGAGCTTCAACCGATACAAGTTGTGCCTGCAGGCTGAAAGTCACCAATGAGATTAGTATAAAAATTATTTTTTTCATTTTTAAATAGAGTTTTGTCGTTTATTAAAATTTTGCCTGTAATTGTACGATAAAACGATCGTTTGCTATTCCAGCACTTTCCTGAGCATTGATGTAGTTCATCTGCAGTCGGGCATAATCGTTGATATAATAATTCAGACCTAAAGTTATCCGGTTTGTACGGCTGTTTGACAGGGCATGATCGGCCATATACGTATCGAACTTCACAGTCGGTTCCAGATTCCATTTAGTCATATACGAACCTATCACCCAGAAACCGCTTTTTTTATAGGTTCCGGGTTGCTTTGTTTCGTAACCCACTATACCGCCACAACCACCGTACACCGGTACCTGCGAGGCAGAATGCAATTTGTCGCTACCCATTAAGTATTCAGACTGAAGCAGAAAGTTTTGCAGTTTGTACTGTAGTTCTACTCCGTATCGCAAAATTTCATTTAGCGGTTTTGTGTTGTCGGTTGGATTTATTTTGCCGTATTTGAAACTTCCGCCTATTTTGAGGTTGTTTATCGGATTGAAAACCACACGGCCCACCACATCTTTGAACCGATTATCGTCCACCACATTCATGCCCGATCCGTTCATCATTCCCACGCTGTACTGAACCAAAGTGGTATCGCTGCCTCCATTGATTACTAATCCCAAATCCCGCTGCGGACCTGCAAGCTGGCTGACAACTTCCGAACGGTTAACGGTATAAAGTCCCGAGCAAGCTGTATTTTGTTCCAGACTGAAGGGCGATTTGAACTGACCAACAGATATTTTTGCCCATTTGCTGAAACGGGTGTAAGATACATATCCATCCAGCAAATGCACTTTGTTTTGTGGTGTAAACGGACTGTACTCTATCATTACATAATAATCTATATCGTAAGGAATGGAACCAACCACACCCAGTCGTGCTCTGTTGATGTTGAATGTGCTTTGATTCAGACTTTTTCCGTTGACATCTGTTCCGTTCATGTAATAGTTGTATTCAGACTGGATAAATCCGTGAACACCTACCACGTCACCACCTCCCGATACGCAACCCTGCGAATTTGCCGAAATGACAAATGCAAGTGCAAAAAGGGATGTGAATAAATATTTTAATTTTACCATGATATAAATATTATAAAATGTATGATAACTATTATTTCACAGTGGGTAATTCAGTTGTTGGTTTTTCCTTGTTCCAGCTGTTTTTGTTGTTTGCAAACAATTGATCCTGGATCATATTATTAGCCCCAAACATAAGTCCTTTGGCATTGTAACCCAATACGGTAAGATAAGCAGACACCATGGCCGAAGTTTGTCCTGTCCAGCAATAAGGTACAATTACTGCATTTGGATCCAGGTTTTTGAATCCTACAGCATCTGTCAGTTTCAATGTCTCGTTCAATCTGTATGCGCCTTTGATATGTCCGTAGGTGTTCACATCGGCTTCAGTCCAATAGTTTGAAATGAAGTAATTTGCAGGTGTTCCCAATACATCTGAAACTTTCGAACCCTGAAATCCTTTGTCAAGTGCAGCTTTTACTCTTTCTTTCAAAATATCGGCACCTGCAGTGGCGGTAGCAGTAAAAGTGGGAAGGCTGAAAGTTACAGGAGTTTTGATGGTGTTTGTTGTTGACCAGTTGGCATGACCCACAGCCTGGTTTGATACGTTGGCCGACCATTTGTCGAATGATGGACCCCAGGCACTCATACCCCATTTCATTATTTTGCTGTCTTTATAACCGCTTAATCTCAGGCAAACATTGGCGTAAGCGGCGTTTTGTCCGGTGTAGCATACAAGCAGAATTGGTTTACTGCCTGCATTTTGAGCAGCGGTAAGCACATCTTTCACTGTTGAATTAACGGCACCTTCGATATGACCGGCAGCAAAGTCTGCAGCAGAACGAAGGTCAATAATATAATAAGCGCTTTT
>CALMZF010000027.1 GCA_937870645.1 uncultured Paludibacter sp.
TAATGATTTATCTCCAATCGCACATAGGCGAATTAGCCGCTCTTTTCGTATCGGTATGCTGGACCATGAGTGCTCTTTTTTTCGAAAAAGCTTCCAAAAAAATCGGTTCGTTGCCGGTAAATATCATCCGGTTGGCTATGGCCATTATTTTTTTGGGATTGACTACACTGGTTACCCGTGGACTGTTTTTCCCCACCGATGCCACCAGGTATAACTGGATTTGGCTCGGGCTTTCAGGCGTGATCGGTTTTTTTCTGGGCGATTTGTTTTTGTTCAAATCCTACACGGTAATCGGTGCCCGTACGGCTGCACTGATTATGAGTCTTGCTCCCATGCTGACGGCTGTAATCGGTTGGTTTTTTCTGGATGAAATACTGAATGCTAAAAGTATTTTAGCTATTCTGTTGAGTGTTTCCGGTATCATGATTGTTATCGCCAATAAAAACCTGAAACTCAATATTCCCTTTAAAGGTTTTTTACTGGCTTTTGGTGGTGCACTGGGACAGGCTGTAGGATTAATTTTAAGTAAAAAGGGGATGGGTGATTATGATCCTGTGGCAGCCACACAGATCAGAGCAATTTTTGGCATCACTTGTTTTGTTGTGTTTATTACCCTTGTGGGCAGATGGGATAAAGTGTTATCGGCTGTACGTGACAGGCAGAGTATGAAATCTGTAACTGTTGGCTCGGTTTTCGGTCCGTTTATCGGGGTCGCATTGGGGTTGTTTGCAATTCAGAACACCAAGACCGGTATCGCTTCAACACTCATGGCGTTGGTACCCATTTTTATTATTATTCCTTCGTCCATTATGTTTAAAGAAAAAATTACGGCCCGCCAGGTTGTGGGAGCCGTAATCACTATAGCAGGAGCAAGTCTTTTCTTCCTTTAGTTCATCAGGTGAGTTCGTTCAGCACTTTACGAATTTTTTCATACGTTTTGATGGTGTTGGGCACCAGCGGCAATCGCAGTTTGTTTTCTATCATTCCCATTACAGCGAGCATACTTTTCACACCGGCAGGATTGCCTTCAACGAATAAAAGACTAAACAATTCGGTGAACCGGTGATGTATCTTGCGCGCATTGTTGTATTCGCCCTGTAGTGCCAGGCGTACCATTTTACTGAATTCACGCGGGAATGCATTGCCAATTACTGAAATAACGCCTACAGCACCGAGGGTGATAAGGGGGAAAGTTATGCCATCATCGCCCGATATGACCAGAAAATCAGCCGGTTTGTTTTTGATGATTTCATCTATTTGTGAGAAATTTCCGGAAGCTTCCTTTACAGCGCAAATATTGGTAAATTCATTGGCCAGACGGATGGTGGTTTCGGGCAGCATGTTGACACCGGTACGTCCCGGAACATTGTAAAGTATTACCGGCAGGGGTGAAGCCTTGGCAATAGCTGCATAATGCTGATAAAGACCTTCCTGCGAAGGTTTATTGTAATAGGGTGTGACCGATAATATGGCGTCAATTCCGGTGAAATCTTTTGTCTGCAACTGATTAGCCACAGCTTTAGTGTTATTGCCACCTACTCCGAGTACTATAGGAATTCGTCCTGCAGCACAATTTACGACAAAACTTTTTATCTCATCCTTTTCTTCTTCGGTCAGGGTAGGGGTTTCGGCGGTGGTACCGCAAACGACCAGGTAATCGGTGCCATTTTTGATCTGATGTTCCACCAATCGTGCCAGCGCATCAAAGTCAATCGTTTCATCCTCTTTGAACGGCGTAATCAGTGCTACGCCCATTCCTATCAGTTTTGTGTTCAGCATTCGGAAAATATCTCGTTAAATCTTATTCCTGTTGGTAATATATCTGCAGGCTGCAATAAGATTGTAGTTCAAATTTTTTGCAAAAATACGGTTTTAATCCGTTGTTTGTATATTTTTCAGATAAAATATTATCTGTTCGAACAGAAATTGCTGATCTGTATGAAACAAACTTTCGTTCAGATCTTCAAATTCGGTTTTGTTCTCATCGCCGGTTTCATCGCCGGTTTCAAAATTTTCGGGAATATTGATTTTTATTTTGAAATCCAGAATATCGTCGATATTTCGGCTCATGCCCGTTTTGAAAGCGGCATTGGCATAGAGGCACACATATTGTAGCGGTAAATGATCGGTGAGCGTGAGGTCAATGAGCAAATCGTACGATTCATCGCGCAATTCTTTCAACAGCTGCTCTTTGGGGCATTCGAGCCAGTCAACGGAACTTTTATCCATTATTTTGAAGCTTGGCAGGATGGCTGTGGTGGCTTTTTTGTTATTGATATATCCCCAGGCGTACACTTTTTTCCCGTCGTTGACGAGCTGACCGATCACCTTTCGGATGTATCGGTTTTTTTCAATATAATCGCTTTCAAATAGCAAAAGCACAGTATTGGCAGTCTCGTAGTTGACAAATCGTCTGATCCTATTTGTAGATTTCAGATAACTGGCTGAACGCTTTTTGAAAAGATATTGATTTAATTTCTTCATGTTTCCGGTCTTCCTGAAACGATATTCGTTGTTTTGTTTGCAAATTTATGTAAAAATGTTGAATTACTGTTGAAATTGGAATTTCTTTTTCCTACCCTCCAATCAATTTCAAAAATTCTTCTTCATTCATAATCTGTACATTGAGTTTTTCGGCTTTGTTGAGCTTTTCAGGTCCCATGTTTTCACCGGCAAGTATAAAACTGGTCTTAGCTGATACACTTCCGGTATTTTTCCCGCCATTCTGCTCGATGATAACTTTGTATTCATCCCGCGAATGTGTTGAAAATGTGCCGCTTATCACAATTGTTTTACCTGCCAGAATATCGCTTTTATTCACCAGTTTATCTTCCGAAACGGATAATTGTAATCCGTAGGATTTCAACCGTTCAACGACCCGGATATTCCGTTCATCGGCAAAATAAGCCACCACACTCTGAGCAATCCGTTCGCCGATTTCATCCACCTGCACAAGCTCCTCTGCGGTTGCTTTTTCCAGATTTTCTATGGTTTTGAAAGCCATAGCCAGTTTTTTGGCAGTAGTTTCACCCACAAATCGTATTCCAAGGGCAAATACAACGCGTTCAAACGGTACTTGTTTTGATTTCTCCACGCCATCCCTGATGTTGTAAGCCGATTTCATACCCAGCCTTTCGAGGCGCGAAAGGTCAGAGACTTTTAATTCGTAAATATCGGCAATATTATGCAGCAATTCGTTCTGATAAAGCAAATTGATGGTTTCACTCCCCAATCCATCGATATTCATGGCTTTGCGGCTGACAAAATGTTCAATTTTTCCCTTGATTTGGGGCGGACAGGCATTATCATTGGGGCAGTAATGGGCTGCTTCACCTTCGAACCTCATCAATTGGGCACCGCATTCGGGACATTTTTGAATGAATTCCACTTTATCGCCGATCATGAATCGGGCATCTTTGTCCACTGCTGTAATTTTTGGAATAATTTCTCCACCTTTTTCCACAAAAACCATATCGCCAATGTGTAGATCGAGCGAACGTATAATGTCGGCATTGTGAAGCGATGCACGTTTCACCACTGTACCCGAAAGTTGTACCGGATCCAGATTAGCCACGGGGGTAATGGCTCCGGTACGTCCCACCTGGTACGATACCGAATTGAGACGTGTGACAGCCTTTTCTGCCTGAAATTTATAGGCAATTGCCCAGCGGGGCGATTTGGCTGTGAAACCCAGGTTTCGCTGCTGGGTGAGCGAATTGACTTTAATAACAATGCCATCAGTAGCTACCGGAAGATTTTTTCGTTCCACATCCCAGTAGTTGATGAAGTCAAGTACTTCTTTCAGCGTGGGGCAAACTTTAATGGCATCCGACACCTTAAAACCCCAGCTTCGGGCTGCCTGCAGGTTGTTGTAATGTAAATCGGAGGGTAGCTTATCGCCCAACAGATAATAGAAATAGCCATCCAGCCGTCGTCTGGAAACTTCGGCCGAATTTTGCAGTTTGAGTGTCCCCGAAGCAGCATTTCGCGGATTGGCAAACAGCATTTCTTCCTGTTCTTCGCGTTCTTTATTCAGGTCATCAAATACAGCCCAGGGCATGAGTATTTCACCCCGTATTTCGAATAGGGGAGGGTAATCGATGCCTTGCAGGCGAAGCGGAATACTTCGGATGGTCTTCACATTGGCAGTAACATCGTCTCCTTTTTCACCGTCACCACGCGTTACAGCTTGTTTGAGTTCTCCGTTTTCATACGTCAGCGAGATGGATGTTCCATCGTATTTCAGTTCACAGACCAGTTCAAAATCATCATTCAATCCCTTGCGCACCCGTTCATAAAAGTCAGTAACTTCCCCTTCGGAGTACGTATTTGCAAGTGAGAGCATCGGGTAGGTGTGTTTTACCTGTTTGAACGAGGAGTTGATGTCGCTGCCAATCCGTTGAGTGGGGGAGTTGGGGTCGAAGTGCTCCGGATGAGCCGCTTCCAGTTCCTGAAGTTCTTTTAAAAGTTTGTCAAATTCAAAATCGGAAATAGTGGGTGCCGACAGAACATAGTAATTGTAGTTGTGCCTGTCAAGCTCCCGGCGCAGAGTCTGTATTTTTTCTGAAATTTCCATAGTACAATTTACTATTTTACTATTTACCATTTAACCATTTAATATTTAACTATTTACCATTTAGCTATTTTGCCATATACCAAATAACCAATAACCAAATAACCAATAACCAAATAACCAATAACCAAATAACCAATAACTCAATAACCAATAACTCAATAACTGTTTTTTTTTGAACCCCCTTTAGGGGGGCAGGGGGGCTCAATAAACCTATTCATACCGAATAATGGTTGCCGGTAGTATTTTTGTAATCAGATAAGAGGGTCCCACCAGCATCAATACCGATGCTACAAAGGTGCCTGCATTGAGAAGTAGTATGTATAACCAGTTAAAGGTTACGGGCACGGTACTCACATAATAAGCCTCCGGGTCCAGCGGAATGATATGGAAAAAATACTGCAGGGCACAAATTCCGAGTCCGATGATATTGCCCCAGATCATGGCCTTACCAATCAGGAAAATGGATTGGTAAAGAAATATCTTACGTACCGACCAGTTGGTGGCACCGTATGATTTGATAATCCCAATCATATTTGTTTTTTCCAGAATTAAAATCAGTAATCCCGAAATCATGTTAAAGCCTGCCACAGCAAGCATCAACAGGAGTATTACCCACACATTCATATCGAGCAGATCCAACCAGCTGAATATCTGCGGATTGATTTGTTTGATGGTCTGGATGTAATAACCATTTCCGTTTTGATCGAACTGGTTTGCGCAGACGTCGTACACATTACTGTTTACCTCCTCCAGCTTGTCGAAATCGCTGATGAGTATCTCCAGCCCGCCGTATTTATCCTCTTCCCAGCCATTGAGTTTCTGGGCTGTACGAATATCGGTGAGTACAAACATTTTATCATACTCTTCGAAATTGGTGGAATAAATTCCGGTGATTTTTAGTTTACGCACACGCATTTGATCCTGCAGAAAGTAGGTATAAAAGCTGTCGCCGAGTTTCAGTCCGAGCAAATCGGCTATTGATTTTGAAATAAGGGCTTCGTTGCGGGGTGTGCTGTCATTCAGTTCGGGTATGGTACCTTCCAGCAAATTCGATTTGAAAAAATCCCAACTATAATCGGTGCCTACCCCTTTAAGAATAATACCCTGAAATGCTGTTCCGGTTTTGATAATTCCGGGTTTGGTCACAAATCGCTGGATGTGTTTCACATTGGGGATATGCTCCAGATTAGCCATCAGCGTATCATTTATTTTGATTGGCTGCATTTCATAGGTGTTGTTGGTGTCGAAGTTGCTGATCTGGATATGCGAACCGAATCCGATGGTTTTATTACGAATTTCCTTTTTGAAACCAATCACCACACCCACAGCCACAATCATCACCGCCAAACCTACGGCAATGGCAATGGTAGCTATCCGCACTGCCGGTCGGGAGACATTTTTCTTCCCTTTTTTTTCGAAATGAATACGTTTGGCTATGAAATATTCAAAATTCATGGAATGGAGAAATTATTAAGGCAATATAAATTTACCTTACAAAAGTACAGAAAAAGAATTTATAAAAAAACAGGAATTCAGGAACTACTCAGTATGTCTGTTGGAACCGAAAAAAATGCTGTGAAATTTAAATTGCCAGATTAATGATAGCTGAGAAAATAAAAATAAGTACAATGATAATGGAAACAAGAGCTACCGTGAGATTTCGGCCAATAAACTTAACAAGCATGGCTATGGACGATGCGCACACAGCCGAAGCCGACAGTGAAAAAGCAATGGCACTTCCCATGCTCAGATCGGTATATTGCATGAGCGGTTTGAGGAAGATAATATCTGTACCGTTACATACATATAGTGGAATGCCGATAACAGTCATAACAATCGTAGACCAGGGTTCGAGCGAAAAATTCAGTGTGTCCAGAAATTGTTTGGGATTAATCAATGCAAAAATAAAGCCAAGCAAACCTGCTGCCAGAATATACGGAACCAGTTTTCGAGTCATCAGGGCGGTTTTGATGAACGGGTCGCGACTGGGGATGAAATCGCAATCGGAACCACAAGCCTGATACTCACCCCATGAAAAGGCCTTATACCGGTTGGATACCACCTCGAGCAACCACCCGGCCAGGAAAGAAAGCAGAAAAGAAAATACAATGCGCAGCACAAGGTACTTCCAGCCCAATACAGTGAAGGCAATGAGCATGATATACGGATTGAGCAGCGGTGCCGCTATCACAAACGTGATGATGGTTTTAAGCGATGTACGTTTTTTCATGGAGTCGATCAGCGGAAGCACGCCGCAGGAGCAAACCGGCAAAATGGCACCGTAAAGGAAAGCCAGCCATTGGTTTTTGGGATAAAATCGTTTGATTTTATTGAAATACTGCTCGATAAGCACACCTGCAAATACACCCAGAATTACCACCACAAAAAGTTCGATAAAACTTTCGTACAATTGGAAGAACCATTTAGGAACTGATTTGAATACCAAACACCCGTCGTGATCGAGTGGAGTATATCCCATTACGTTCATATAGATGGTGTGCAAAATAGTGATAGCAATAACACTGAATACAAGTATGCGTGAATTGCGGTAAAGCCGGGGATTTTTATCGGGTGAGAGAATTGGTTTTTTATCGGACATAAAATCGTTTGTAGTAAATTTTTAAAAATAAAAGGCTGCGCAGTTTTAATTTTTTTTTAAATAAACCCTTACCAATGAAAATGGTATGGAACCATTCGATCTGAAAATCCACCAGGGGGGTAGGGGGCTTTACCAATTATTCCAGCGGGAACAATTCCTGTTTGAATAAATCTTCCTTATCCACCCGTCGCATAATGGTTAGCTTGCCGGCTTTCCTGGCTTTATCGGTCACCGATAGGGTGATACGTGCCGTCCAAAGTCCTTTCGAAAGTTCCTTCCAGTCGGTCAGTTTATCCCTTTTTAGCCCGCTGAGGTATATTTTCACCTGCTTCATCCCTTTTGTGCAGGTTTCGGGTCTGGTTTTGATGATGATGTTCAGTTCTATTTTGTCTCCCGCTTTATAGGCTGGCTGGCGAGGTGTGGTGTATTCCAGTCTGATTTGGGCACCGACCTGAAAACATATAATTGCCAGCAAGATGAAAATGAATGCAATCCGCTTCATATTCTATCTCAACCGTGTTGCACCGGAATGACCATCCTCATAATCGTCATCTTCCATGACCAGTTTTATGGCCTCGTACTTACATCTTTTGAAGCATTCGCCACAGCCAACACACTTTGCCGGATCAATCCGTATCGTAGTTTCATATTCGAAATCATCGGATGTAGTACGGAAGATGGAATCAACCTGAATAGCACCGTAACCGCATACTGCCACACATTCCATGCAGCTGGTACATTTATCCTGTTTTATCTTGTAATGTTGCGAGAGTTTTTCGCAGGCATTGAAAACCACTGCGAAAAGCAGCACTGCAAAAAACGATATTTTAATGATTTTACTTTTCATACACTTTCATTTTTAGAAGGTGAAACGAAGCTCAACTTTTCCCCACGGCGAAGCATCTTTCAGGTATTTAATCTGACTTTCAATAACCGTTAAAGTGGGATGTTCCAGATAACCGGCATATACATTTACCAGAAAGTATTTCCCAAAATTTTTGGTAAATGAAATATCAAACTCTTTCATGCGCGGAGGCTCGGTATTGAAATTATCGGAAATAAATCCGGATGTTTTTCCTGTTTGAAGAGCTGCCTGAAGTTTTATCGATGATTTAATAGTTGGGAATGAATGTTTAATGCCTGCCTGTAAAAAGGGAAGTTCGAGAGCGTCGAGCCTTAACACTTCACCGGCAAAAACATTGCTGTACGAGTTGAGCGCGATGGCACCCTCTGAAATTTCCTTCAATCCGTAGTATTTCACCATCAGTTTGGTAAGTTGTCCGCTCGACCAGTTGACTTCCTTACTTGCTTCGAAATTGTACAACACGGCATTGTTATTCGCAGCAGCCTGAACCAGAATTTCCGGTTTCAGATTAATTCCTGCCAGGTCAACGCTGGTGTACAGTCCGGTGAGAAAAGGAGTGACTGTTTTACCTGTTCCAAATTCGTAGTATGCCAGTCCGCCTATTTCGTTCAGTTTGAAAATGCTTTTTGAAGCACCCGAACCCGAAAACTCAGAACTGAACTCATCACCGCCTCCGGACCTGGGTATATAGGTAAGTGAAAGCATAGACACGTTGGTTTGTCCGAATTGGTTACCTATCAGTGCCCTTTCACGACCGGGAACCACATTGATCAGGTAACCCACCGTGCAGAAAGTGCCGTTTCTGGCAGCTTGTTTAAGTACCGAACCGCCCAGCAGGTTCAGGTTGAAATTACCAAATGTAGCTTTATAGTTTGCTCCAACCATGCGTTCATTGATCAGGTAATAATCGTCGCTTTTGGTGGATTGAAGGCCCAGGGTGAACTTATGATTATCAGTGGAGAAACGGTAGAAGGCTTCCCGCATACCGAATTTTCCTGTCTGATAGTTGGTTACATTCAGACTGTCGTTACGCACCCAGTTTTTCACACCGCCTTCCACATAGAGCGTATGGTGATTGATGCTGTAATCCAGTCCGGCAAACATCATTCCGTTGGCAATTTTATAATCACCGATAAATCCTGCCGAAGTAGTGATTTCAGCAGCCCACATCAGGTTACTTTCACCTATCGGCTTGAGACTGCCACCCAGGCGGCTCGGACATTCCCACTGCGCCATTGCACTCTGCGACACTAAAAGCATCATCAGAATTATGGGCAATACATTTTTCTTTCTGAAAATTCTTTTTACATGCAGAGCATCCTGCTTCTTGCATGAAGTCATACATTCACCACACATAATACAGTCTTCTTGTTTGAGGGTTGTTGTTTTATTTTCATAAATCATAGCGCGTACGGCACATTCGTTGCAGCACATTTTACAGTTGACACAGGTGCTGCCTTTATCGAGTTTTTTGGCACCGGGAAGCATGGAAACCCAGCCCAGTATCAAACCAACGGGGCAGAAAGTACGGCAGAAGGGACGGTGAATTAGCAGCGAACTGATAATCATGACAGGAAGAAGTACCCAGCCCAGCCAGTTGGCTGAGAAGAGATTAAATGCCACTTTGAAAGGATCGTATTCGCAGAAGATATTGGTGCGGGTAATAAGCATCTGAAGTATCCAGATGATAAAAACGGAAAGGAGTATGATTTTAAGTGTCCGCTGTACTTTTCGGCCTGCCAGGAAATTGAATTTGGAACTGCGTCCGATGAGTTCCTGCAGCGCACCGAGGTGACACAGCCAGCCACACCACACTTTGCCAAACAGGTATGTAGCCGGTATCAATACCAAAAACCACAACAGACTTTCCCAGGCTACGGGAACTCCGAAAATCATCAGTATGCCGTTTTGGAAAGATGAAATCATACACGGACAGGCACCGCGGTAAAATCCGAGATAAATAACTGAAGCAATGAGGAAGAAAGACCGGGTTTTGCGAAACCATTCATATTTGATCAGAAAGCTAATCAGAGCCAGTATTAGAAAGATGGCCAGCGGCTCATAAATCATCGTATAATTTATCTTACGGACTTCTTCGGGTGGAGGTGTGCCGGTTTTAACATCGGAAGCTGCGAATTCATTGCCTGCTGTAGAAAATTCATCGTTGCTGCCGCTTTTGAATTCATCCTTTGAGGCACTCGTAAATTCATCATTGCCTCCGCTTTTGAATTCATCCTTAGAAGCATTAGAGAATTCGTCGGTGTTCCCGTTTTTAAATTCATCGGAAGAGGTACCGGAAAATTTATCAGAAGCAGCCGGTAAAATGGCAGCAGTATCCTTGTCAACTTTTTCGGGACGCACAGACTGAAACTCACTGCCGGGCGCAGTAAAGGTATTTTCAGATCCTTTTGTATCAATTACCGGACAATTTGCAGGAACATTTTCCTGTTGGGAGAAAAAATAGGGTGCTGCGAAATAACTCGCAGCTACAGCGCCTGAAATGAAAATGCCCAGCAGAAGTATGTAGAATTTCTTTTGACCGGCATAGAGCCAGATACTTCCGAGAAGCACCAATACAGCTATAACAATGGTATTGATCATACCGGCAGTTGAATGTTCGGAGGCATAATAACTGCAGGTGGAACAATCCTCGGCGGTGTTGAGTACACCGGCAATGCTATCGGCTACTTGCCTGGAAACTTCTGCCTGTGCTGTAAAAGGTAAAAGAATTACGAAAAACAGCAGGAGCAGGGCGAAAATCTTTTCTTTTTTTACCACACAAAAAAGCTTAGAAGTAAGTAACTGATTTTATGAGAATGCTGGTTATTCCGGTATTATTTAATTTTTTGGCAGTGAGAAAACACCGTGACCACCGTCCTTGTCGCAGGTACGGGTAGCTGTAAGCATGATTTTCTTGCTGTTGTCCGAATTTGCCTTAGCTTTGATCTGACGGGTGTATACCATAGGCGTTTCCTGTTTCCAGTCTGTGGCGCCGACAATATCCATTCCCTCGAATTTGAATTTGGTATCTTTGGCGGCTACTTTGCAGGCCCGATGGGTAAGCGATAGTTTTACATTGATTACAAATTCTTCGCCCGGTTTTACGGAAGTTTTGTTGTCTTTTGTGGTGAACTCAAAATCGCAGGCACTTGCCAGTGAAATACTTAATAATAAGACAGAAAGTGATAAAAGAAATTTCTTCATAAACTATTATTGATTTTATTACAGGATTGTAAATCTTATTTAAATATAAAAGAATTTATCTGAATAACGATGAATGACTATTTCTATTGTATTTTTGTGACCTTAAAATAATAAAACGCAAAAATACTTTTTTATTTCAAACAATCTTTCAAAACGATATTAATTTTTTCAATCTTTCAACAAGCACTAACTTTTGTAGATGAAAAAAACACTTCTTTTCGTTCTTATATTGCTTTTGTTCAGTAATTTAGTTTCTGGTCAGACCAATGGTCAACTGACGGTGGGGTTCAAAACCACGACATACAATGGAGCAGAAGCCCCAAAACACATACTGGCTGTGTGGGTTACCAAAGCTGACGGTACTTTTGTAAAAACTTTGATGGCATATACCGTTACAACCAAATACCGTCAATACCTTACAAAGTGGAAAAGCGCAACCAATTCTACCTATAATATGGTGGATGCTGTAACAGGAGCAACCCTTACCTCACATGGCACCCGTTCCTGCACCTGGGATTGTACCGATGTTGCGAAAGTGGTACAGCCGGATGGTGATTACCGCATCAATGTGGAATTTACCGAAGCAAGTGCAGCAGGTAAAATTGCTACCATTTCTTTCACTAAAAATGCTACACCCGCTTCTACGTTTACCACTATTACTTCCTCTACCAATGTGAGCAGTATAAGCGTGGTGTGGTCGCCGGTGAATACAGCGGTAGACAATATCGATTACGAGAAGTATTATAAAATTTACCCCAATCCGGTAAGCTCGGTGCTGTTTGTAACGGGCAGTGATATTCGCGAGGTTTCGCTCTACGATATGCAGGGAAAAAATATCCTGAATATCACTGAAAATCAACTCGATTTCTCTCAGTACAAACCCGGAAACTATCTGATAAAAATCAGAAGCGACAAGGGAATAGTGATGCGTACAGCCATTAAAAAATAAACATTCATGAAAATCCTGAAAATGAAATATCCGGCAGATAACTGTCGGATATTTTTTTTGGATAATAGTTAAATTCTTTATTCCACAGCTCCTGTTGTCATATTGAGGGTCACGTTGTTGTCGGGGATACCGGGATCCATCCAGAACGAACCCAGTGCAAGAGCCAAATCCGAAGCACCGATAGCAGTGAGTGTAGCCGTCTGCGTCATAATCGTGGCCATATCGGGAGTTTCGTCACCTGCAAAGTGTGCCATGGCACCGCTGGTAAACCACGGAGCAAATCCAGAATTATAGGGTGAAGGAACGCCCATGTTTGTCAACAGATATGTGAAATATCCATCGAGATGGCTCGTGGAGAATGTCCGGGCTGCATCGTCAAATCCTGCCCCCATTAGTGCCGTAGTGCTTT
>CALMZF010000028.1 GCA_937870645.1 uncultured Paludibacter sp.
CCACCGCGGATTTCCATTACCACATTTTTATTGTCTTCGGGATCGGCCGGAATGAGCAGAAGTTTAATATTTTCCTCCATCACCGGAATTTGAGGTTCCAAATCGTCGATTTCGGCTTTTGCCATTTCGCGCAACTCGGCGTCCGATTCTTTATCGTATATCTCTTTTGCTTCCGAAATATTGGTCAGTGCGGTTTTATATTCTTTCACCGCCGTCATTATCTTGTTCAGTTCGTTGTATTCTTTGTTGAGTTTTATGTACCGTTTCATGTCTGCAATCACTGCAGGGTCGGTAATCAACATCGATATTTCTTCAAATTTGTGTTGAAGTCCTTCTAATTTTTCTAATAATGAATTTTCAGCCATAAGGTTATTCTGATTTTCCCACAGAGGGGCGTATCTTGTTTTTGTTAAATTAATTGGGTGTAGCTATAATTGTTTTTTCAGCTTCCAGTTTCAGGTTTTTTGTGAATTCACGTACCCGCCATTCTACTATAGTTTGATAGCGTTTTTGTGAAATGAACAGGTTTAGAAACCATCCGAACTTTATACGGGTTACTGTCTGTAATATTTGACGATCTTCATTTGCGGGAATAGCAGTAACAGTGCCATAAGCTTTTTTCAGCAGTAAACCCGATTGGAGTACATCGGCCGTTGCTTTAAACTGTCCGTTGGGTTGATTTTCCTTTTTCACAACGGCGTCAATTTTTATGTTTCTGAAATCCTGTAAATACGGTATTTCCACATCCACAAGTCCGTGGGTAATGCCGGTTTTTTTATCAAACTTCGAAGTTTTGAGCACTACAATCATCTCGTTGTTTTTCTGTCCCTGCATTCCCAGGTTTTTCAGCGCCCAGTCAAACAGATTTACCGGTTTGGTATGAAATTCGTCAATCATCCGTGCTATCACGGCATTAGTTTGTGTTTCACCCGCATTGACCTCTGTCTGACAAACAGTGATAAATTCTCCATTGGAATAGGTCGTTTTCAGGAAATGCGGTTCGGATGCAGCATGCAACGAAATACTGTTCAATACAACTGCCATCAGGAAAAGAGTAACTGTTTTCATCAAATTTCAATAAATTTCTGTTCAATGTTTGCCGGCTTTTTGTTTTCTGAAGAATTCCAACAAGGCCGATGATCGTTTTGTTTTTAACTTATTCAGAAGCTTTTTTATTTTCTTTTTCGGTCAATGCCTATATCGTTCAGTGAAGCCGGGTCTTCCACGGGTTCAATATGTGTAGAGCAGGTCACAGGTCCTTCGAATAGATTTTCGATGTATTCCTCGATGTAATCTGACTCGTCGTGACCCTGCTGCACTGTCCAGGCGCCGGGTACCAGCAGATGTAACGAAATAAAAATGCGTTGTCCGGCCTGCCGGGTCATCAGGGAGTGATATTCTATACCTTTACTTTTTTGAGTTTCCAGAAAATCGGTAATCAACTTTTGTTCATCGGTTGATATCACCGAGTCTAATAGTCCGTTACCGGACCGGCGAAGTAACTGCATTCCCGTCCAAACGATATTCAAAGCAACAATAACAGCAATGATAGGGTCTAAAATAATCAGTCCGGTGAGTTTAACCAGTCCGATACCGGCTATCACACCCACCGAAGTCCATACATCGGTCATCAGGTGTTTGCCATCTGCTTCCAGGAGCAGTGAATGCCTTTTTTTGCCGTTTTTAATCAGTATCAGTGAAACAGCCAGGTTAATCGCCGAAGCTCCAGTTGAAATCAGCAAACCAATTCCCACGTTTTCAAGTGGTTGAGGATTGATAATGCGGGGTACAGCTGACCAGATAATGCTGAATGCTGCCACCAAAATGAGCGATCCTTCTATTGCACTTGAAAAATATTCAGCTTTTGAGTGTCCATATTCATGTTCTTTATCGGCCGGCCTTTCGGAAATGGTAATCATAATCAGGGCAATGACGGCTGCAATCAGATTGACACACGACTCCAGCGCGTCGGAAAATAAGCCCATGGAGCCGGTAAGCAGATAGGCTCCGAATTTTAATCCTATAGTCATAACAGCAGCAGCTATCGACAGGTAGGCGAATTTTTTCAGTGAAGTTTGATTCATAATCCCGATATTATTCCGGCGAAGTTACTTTGTTCAATCTGAAACAGCAAATGCAGCTAATCCGGAAGAAATTAAACGTATTTAATTAATAATCAATAGTTACTTTGTTCTTTCTTCCACCCATATCCGTGCATTTACAAATGCTTCCATCCACGGA
Organism: uncultured Paludibacter sp.; assembly: GCA_937870645.1. Classification (GTDB taxonomy): domain Bacteria; phylum Bacteroidota; class Bacteroidia; order Bacteroidales; family Paludibacteraceae; genus UPXZ01. The sequence continues at coordinate 2,242 of CALMZF010000028.1, forward strand.
GTAATTTCATCGGTATGCAGTCTTTCGGCCGGATAATTGGCACATTGCCAGGGGAAAATAGCCCGTTCCGGATGTGGCATCATAGCCAGATGACGACCATCAGCTGAGCAAATCCCGGCAACCGAAAAATCAGAACCGTTGGGATTGGCCGGATAAGCATCGTAGTTGTATTTCGCTATCACATTGTATGCATTTTCACCCATAGGAAGTGAGAATTTTCCTTCGCCGTGAGCCACCCAGACACCTATCTTGCTGCCCGAAAGTGATCCGAGCATGATTGAATTATTCTCGGGAATTGACAGGGAGACAAATCCCGATTCGAATTTGTGAGAATCATTATGCAACATTTTAGCCCTGTTGGTATGTTCGGGATTTATCAGGTTCAGTTCCACCATTAGCTGGCAGCCATTGCAGATACCAAGGCTCAGGGTATCCGGACGTTTGTAGAAATTATCAAGTGCAGCTTTCGCTTTTTCGTTGAAAAGGAAACCGCCTGCCCATCCTTTGGCCGAACCGAGTACATCGGAATTGGAAAAACCACCGCAAAATACGATCATGTTGATATCTTCCAGTGTCTCACGTCCCGAAGCGAGGTCGGTCATGTGCACATCCTTCACATCAAAACCGGCCAGATAAAGTGCATAAGCCATTTCACGTTCACCGTTAGTTCCTTTTTCGCGGATTATGGCTGCTTTTACGCCTCCCGGCTTGCGGTCGGGTGAGAGGGCAAATTGAGATAGTTTTCCGGTAAATTCAGCAGGGAAAAGGAATTGGAGCTGTTGATTTTTATAATTTTCGAAACGGGCTTTGGCTAATAATTCACCACTTTGGCGGCGGTCGAGAAGGTATGATGCTTCGAACCATTGATCGCGCAATTCGTTGATGGAGAAGGAGTAGGAGGTTTTCTTACGGTGAATTTCCATCCTGCGTTCGGCTATTGGTTTGGCTATAGCGGCGTAACCTATTCCATTGTTTCGCAGTATTTTTTCAACTTCAGCTTTATTCTCAACCTGAATAATCACACCCGGATTTTCAGCAAAAAGGATATTGATCATCGATGGTTCGGCCAGGTGATCCAGATTTATTTTCAATCCACCTTTGGCATTTGCAAAACACATTTCGAGTAATGCGGTTATCATACCACCTTCTGATATATCGTGTCCGGCAATGATCAGCTTTTTACTGATTAGTTCCTGTATGGTATCGAAAGCAGCCTTGAAGTATTCGGGATCGGTAATCGTGGGCACTTCGTTGCCGATTTTATTCATGGTCTGAGCCAGTACCGAACCACCGAGTTTATGTTTGTCGAACGAAAAATCAACATACAACAGGCTGGTAGCGGGATTGTTGACCAGAACCGGACTTACTACCCGCCGAATGTCAGATACCTCGGCTCCAGCAGAGATAATCACTGTTCCGGGTGAAAATACTTTTTCAGTGTCGTATTTCTGTGTCATCGACAGACTGTCTTTTCCGGTAGGGATATTAATGCCCAGCGCCGATGCAAAATCGCTGCATGCTTCCACTGCTTTGTAAAGGCGGGCATCTTCACCCGGATTTTTACACGGCCACATCCAGTTGGCGCTTAATGAAACACTATCCAATCCATCTTTCAGGGGTGCCCATACAATATTTGTCAGCGCTTCGGCAATAGCCAGTACCGAACCGGCTTCCGGATCGGCAAGAGCAGCCAGCGGTGCATGTCCGATGGAGGTGGCAATGCCGGTTTTTCCACGATAATCCAGTGCAACGACACCCACATCGCTCAACGGTAACTGAATCTCACCCACACATTGCTGCCGGGCAACTTTACCGGTTACGGAGCGGTCCACCTTGTTGGTCAGCCAGTCTTTACAGGCAACGGATTCCATTTGCAACACATGCTGAATGTATTCGAGCAATTGTTCTTCATTTATTTCTGGTGATGCAAAATTTTCTTCCACACTTGTATCGGTGATCACAGTGCGGGGCGGATTGCCTATCATGTATTCCAGCGGAAGATGAATGGGGTCTGTAGGAGTGTTTGATTTAAATGTCAACTGCATATCGCCGGTGGTTTCGCCCACTACGTAGAA
>CALMZF010000029.1 GCA_937870645.1 uncultured Paludibacter sp.
CTCTTTTCTTTTAAGCTTCATCGTAAATGAGTACTCCTGGAAAAAAAATTTCGAAAAATAGGAAAAACGGTTGGGAATTTATATTATACAGTTTTGAGTAACAAATTAATTCTATCTTATAAACGGCAAAATCCGCTTACAAACTGTAATTTAAAAGGTATATCACAAACATTATTGATAGTATTATTTTCCGTTTTAGTCTAAAAACGAATTCTAAACATGAATATCGCCCACTTATTTAACAATCAAATGTTAAATAATCGCATTTACCAAAAATAATTTGAGATGGGGATAAACATAATAATGTCAAATAATAATTAGATGGAGATAATTGTCGTGAGGAAACAAAAGACTAAATATAAGTGCTTTATATGTCATCTTTGAAATTTTTTACAATTATTCCGTAGAATAATATCACCCCGTTACAGGAAAAAAACTAACATTTTGCAATAAATATTCCCGTTTTATGCTCATTTCGTTGAAAATAAATTTGGAATTTAAATAACAATCCTTTATTTTTGCAAATTAAGTTTTAAGGTTTATTTGTAGTAAACACAATTAAAAAGATTAATAAACAAAATGTTAAATTTATGAGAAAACTAAAATTCTTGTTGACTTGCCTGCTTATGGTAAGTTTTAGTTTGGTTAGCGCTCAAACCAGAACAGCTTCCGGTACTGTTACTTCCGCGGATAACGGAGAACCGGTTATCGGTGCCAGCGTATTAATTAAGGGATCATCACAGGGAACTGTTACCAATGTGAATGGTAAATTCTCCTTAAACGTTCCTGCCAATGCCACATTGGTGATTTCTTCCGTTGGTATGCTTCCGCAGGAAGTAGCTCCCGGTACTAATCTGAACATCGTTCTGGTGACTGACACCAAGACATTGGACGAAGTGGTTGTAACAGCTCTTGGTATTCAGAGGCAAAAGAGAGACCTGGGGTATTCCACTACAAACATCAACAGTGAGGAATTAACACAGGCTAAATCAGTGAGCGTAGCCACCGGATTGCAGGGAAAAGTTGCCGGTTTGAATATCGCTTCATTGAACAACGGTGTATTCGAAGATGTAAAAATCAACCTCCGTGGTATCCGTTCACTTACCGGTAACAACAACCCGATGCTTCTGCTCGACGGTGTACCTGTAGGACTCGGACTTCTGAACTCTATCAACCCAAATGACGTAGAAAGTGTAAACGTACTGAAGGGTACTTCAGCTGCTGCCATTTACGGACCTGACGCCCGTAATGGCGTGATCGTTGTTACAACGAAAGCCGGTTCTAAAACCGACAAACCCGAAATAACCATCAGCAATTCTACTCAGTTCAATAATGTATCGTTCTTCCCTAAATTCCAAACCGAATTCGGTTCCGGAGGTTACGGAAGTTATATCCCTTATGAAAACTGGTCATGGGGACCCGCTTTTGATGGCAAAGAAGTTGAGTTAGGAGAAAAACTTTCTGACGGATCAGTTCAGAAAGTTATTTATTCACCCATCAAAAACAACCGTCAGAATTTCTTCAACACTGGTGTTACCATGCAGAATGACGTATCTTACTCTGCAAAAAATTTCTACATGAGCATTCAGGATGCTAACATCAAAGGCGTTGTTCCGGATGATGTGAACAGAAGAACAGGTATTAGAATGAACGCAACACAGACTTATAAGAAGTTTACCGCAGCATTCAACACCAACTATATCCAATCAAACTACAACGTATTTGATAATGTGGCTATGGGTGACTATTATTCGGCTAATAACGTTGGTTTGAATGACGGTTTGATGAACCTCATTTTCAGCACACAGGCTAATGTGCCACTGACAAGTTACAAAGATTTTAAAAACAATCCTTTTGCCCAGTACAATAACTATTACAACCGATACGGTATCAACCCGTACATTGCATTGGACACCTGGAGAAGATTTGGAAAAGACCAGAACTTAGTTACCAGTCTCGACC
>CALMZF010000030.1 GCA_937870645.1 uncultured Paludibacter sp.
GCTGCGCCATCAGGTCAAAAGGGAAAAAGCACACGTTTCGATGTTAAAAGTTTCAGAAATTATTTTTCAAACCTGTAAAACGTACCTGCTACAACAGGGAAAATTTCTTTTAATGCTTTTTGGTTTTGTAGCAGTAATTATGGCTTACTATTTTCTTGTACTTCAGGGTAAGTCGGTAGGCACTTTGTTGTTTGTTCTTTGTTTCTCTATATTAGGTATGGGTGGTTCTTATGCCGTTGCGTGGTATGGTATCCGCATCAATACTTTTGCCAATTCGCGCACGGCATTTGCTTCCCTTCGCGGAAAACCGTGGGATGTGGTTAATATTCCGTTGCGTTCGGGTATGAGTGTGGGACTTTTCCTCATTTCACTTGAGTTAGTGATGATGGTGGTGATCCTGCTGTTTGTTCCACGCGACATTGTAGGGATTTGTTTCCTTGGATTTGCCATCGGTGAATCATTGGGAGCCAGTGTACTTCGTATTGCCGGAGGTATTTTTACCAAAATAGCCGATATCGGTTCCGACCTGATGAAAGTGGTTTTCAAGGTCAAAGAAGATGACCCCCGTAATCCGGGTGTAATTGCCGACTGTACCGGTGACAATGCCGGCGACAGCGTTGGTCCTACTGCCGATGGATTTGAAACCTATGGTGTAACCGGCGTGGCTCTCATTACCTTTATAACATTGGCTGTTCATAATCCCGACATTCAGGCAAAACTCATTGTTTGGATATTTGGTATGCGTTTCCTCATGGACTTGTGTTCCGGTCTCTCCTATTTTATTAATCAGGGCATTTCGAAACGGAAATACAAGGGAATGAAGATATTTGATTTTGAAGAACCATTGATGCGTCTGATCTGGATTGCAGCTATCCTGAGTATTTCCACTTCATTCTTTATGAGTTATTTACTGGTGGGCGACCTGGCCGATCCGTCGCTGTGGTGGAAACTGGCCGGTATTATCAGTTGCGGTACACTGGCAGCAGTGTTAATCCCCGAATTTACCAAACTGTTTACCAGTTCCAAATCAGCTCACGTAGGTGAGATTGTTACAGCATCTCGTGAAGGCGGACCATCATTAAATATCCTTTCGGGTATCGTATCGGGTAATTTCGGTGCGTTCTGGACAGGTTTACTGATTGTAGCCTTGATGACTGGTGCCTATTTTATCAGCGTATTCGGACACCTGGAAGCTGTTTTGGGTCCTCACGCTACTATTTTTGCGTTTGGTCTGGTGGCTTTCGGATTTCTGTGTATGGGTCCGGTAACTATAGCCGTGGACAGCTACGGCCCGGTGACCGACAATGCTCAGTCTATTTTCGAATTATCACAAATAGAGCAGATTCCGGGTATTAAGGAAGAAATAGAAAAAGATTATGGTTTTACACCCGATTTTGAATTGGGTAAACACTACCTGGAAGCCAACGATAGTGCCGGCAATACGTTCAAAGCAACCGCAAAGCCGGTATTGATCGGTACAGCTGTAGTTGGTGCAACTACTATGATTTTCTCCATCATCCTGTTGCTGGAAAGTGTGGGAATGCTCAGCGTTTCGCTAACATCTGCACCCATTCTGCTGGGACTTATCTGTGGTGGCGCAGTAATATTCTGGTTCAGCGGAGCATCCATGCAAGCCGTTACCACTGGAGCTTACCGCGCAGTGGAATATATCAAACGAACATTCAAACTGGAAAATTCCGAAGCAAATATGAAAGACTCGGTAGAAGTTGTAAAAATTTGCACACAGTATGCTCAAAAAGGGATGTGGAATATTTTTATCGCCCTGATTTGTTTTACAATAGGCTTTGCTTTCTTTGACAGCAATTTCTTTGTGGCTTATCTGATTTCCATTGCCTGCTTCGGATTATTTCAGGCAATATATATGGCTAATGCGGGCGGTGCCTGGGACAATGCCAAGAAAGTGATAGAAGTGGATCTGAAAGAGAAAAACACACCGTTGCACGAAGCAGCTGTGATTGGCGATACCGTGGGCGATCCTTTCAAAGATACTTCCTCAGTTTCATTGAATCCGATCATCAAATTCTCTACCCTGTTTGGTTTACTGGCTACCGAAATTGCATTGAAAATGAAGCTCGATGCCATGAAAGGACTTGGCACAGATTATAGCGGATATATCGGAGTGGTATTCCTGATTATTGCGCTGGTTTTTGTATGGCGATCATTCTACAAAATGAGAATTCCACTCAAAGAAAATTAATCATACTGATTTTATAGAATGCGCAGCGTAAAAAAAATACGCTGCGTATTTTTTTGATACCGATTTTAACAACTTTTGAAATAAAAAAAAATGGGAATAAACTGTATATTGTAGAATTTTTATACTTTTGACAAAAATATATGATTCAACAATAACACCTAAAAACAACTCATGAAAGTGACGGGTTTGCGTACCATCAAATTCAATCCGGCTGAAAAACTGACACTGATTTACATGCTCATCACAGGTGTGGCAGCCTGTTATTTATGGATTACTACCGGCAAAGGGTTGGGGGTGATTGGCGTCAGACTGGCAATTGGTGCTGTAATTTTCGTAATGGCCGGTTTTGAGAATATAACTCAAAAAACTTCAAATCCGTTACTCCGTTACATCTTCATCGGTTGTTTGTTCGTTTATTGGTATCCCGAAACTTTTTATTTCAATCGTTTTTTTGGTAATTATGATCATCTGCTGGCTGCTGCCGATCAGGCCTTGTTTGGTTATCAGCCCTCGCTGGTTTTAGCTCAAGCTTTGCCGCAGCACTGGGTTTCGGAATTGATGAATATGGGTTATATTTCATATTTTCCCATACTCATTATTACCTGGCTTTATTTTTATTACACCGATCGCCATATGGCCGAATTCTACTTTTTCACCACCACATTTGCATTCTTTCTGTTTTACATTCTGTTTTTACTCTTTCCGGCTTCCGGACCTCAGTATTATTTTCAGCTAATAGACACCAGGCTTATTTCAGCAGGCATATTCCCACCTGTTGGAGATTATTTCAGCCATCATTATTTAGCTCTGAAGGAAACTCCATCAACGGGTATTTTCAAGCAAAGTCTGGATTTAATCAAAAGTATTGCCGAACGGCCAACAGGGGCTTTTCCAAGTTCACATATAGGCAATACTACACTTGTGATGATAATATTGATAGTCCAGCGAAAATACAAATTGACTGTAGTGCTGTTGCCGCTTTATTGTTTATTGGTACTATCTACTGTTTATATTCAGGCTCATTATGTAGTTGATATTATTGGTGGATATGCAGCGGCTTTTATTTTTTATCCGCTGAGTAAATATTTGTATCCGTTGTTTGCCCGGAAAGACGAGCTAATGGCAAATCGCCAAAAAATTTAGAAAAATTTCACCCTGTAATGAAGATATTCACCCAATCACATCTTATTTCCGACAATGAAACTGCCTCAGTAATGGGTTCAGGCAGTCTGCATGTATATGCCACGCCCGCTATGGTGGCGCTCATGGAGAATACCGCTGTGCAGATTATAGACAATCTCGCGGAGGGATTTACCACCGTAGGCATCGAAATCAATGTGGAGCATCTGAAAGCATCCAAACCCGGAGAAACGGTAATTTGCACTGCTGAACTTATTAAGCAGGAAGGAAAATTATATGAATTTCAGATTGTTGTAGAAAATGCCAACGGTGATAAAACAGGAACCGCCACCCATAAGCGGGTAGCGGTTCGTATTGATAAATTTATGAATTCGCTCTGATCAGGTGTTTATTTTAATTTCTTCAGACCTTTCATTTCTTCTTTTCCTGCTTTCTTAATACTGATAGCTACTCCCCCGCCTGCAGCAAGTTGCTGTTTCAGCACTGAAATGTTCTGAACCAATACTTTGCGTATCTGGTATGCCATGGGATTGTCTTTCCAGTGCGCTGTGGGAGCATCTCCATAGATGGTTGCCACATACCAGGTTTTTGGTTCCAGGTAGTTGAAATTGATGGTTGCCATACGCGCATTTTCATCGGTGATAGCGCCAACAAACCAGTCGGCAGTACCTTTAGCCTTGCGGGCTATGGTGATATAATCGCCCGGTTCGGCTTCCAGGTAGCGGGTATCGTCCCAGTCTACAGCTACATCTTTGATAAACTGAAACGCATCCATTCTTTTTTCATAGTTTTCCACCAGGTCGGCAGCCATCTGCAACGGACTGTACATGGTAATATAGAGTGCCAGTTGCTTGGCCAGTGTGGTGTGAACCTGATAAGTACTTCCCGGTTTATAATAATCCATTTTTATTTCAAATACACCGGGCGTATAATCCATCGGTCCTCCCATCAATCGGGTAAAAGGAAGGATAGTTTCATGTTCAGGCGGATTACCCACGCTCCAGGCGTTGAATTCATTGCCCCTTGCTGCCTCACAAGCCAACAGATTGGGATAAGTGCGGTGCTGACCGGTGGGACGAACAGGTTCATGCTGATCAATCATAAGGCGGTTGGCAGCCATTTTTTCAATCACGCGCTGGTAGTGATTTACCATCCACTGGCCGTCGTGTTTTTCACCCCGTGGTATAATCCAACCCACATATCCTGTTTTCACAGCATCGTAGCCGTTGTCTTTCATAAATTCAATGGCTTTGTCAATGCGGCGTTCGTAGTTGGTAGCCGAGGCCGAAGTTTCGTGGTGCATGATCAGTTTCACCCCTTTGGCGGCAGCGTAGGCTTGTAGTCCCTTCACATCAAAATCGGGATAAGGAGTAATGAAATCAAAAACCTCTTCTTTCCAGTTGCCCGACCAGTCTTCCCAACCGATATTCCAGCCTTCGACCAGCACACCCTGAATGCCGTTGGCAGCAGCAAAATCAATGTATCGTTTAACATTTTCGGTAGTAGCACCATGTTTACCGTTGGGTTTCAAGGCGTTCCAGTCGGTCGTTTTGAGTTTCAGATTGGGCGTATCGGAGTAGTTCCAGGTCCAGTGATCGGGCACGTGCATGCCCCACCAGATACCGATAAATTTCTGTGGTTTAATAAAATCCGTATTTTCTATTTTGCAGGGTTCATTCAGGTTCATAATTGTTTTAGATGCCAGTATGTCTGTCGCTTTATCACTCACAATGACGGTGCGCCACGGCGAGTTGTGTGGTGTCTGCATATACACTTTTGTGCCGGTAGCATCCGGAACGAGGGCTGATGTCAGCACATTTTTTTTCTGATCAATGAGCAAATTCATGGCAGAATAATCGAGCAGCGCTGCTTCAAAAATATTGATATACAGGCCATCATCTGTTTTCATCATCAAGGGTGTCTGTGTTGCATTTTTGGCAAAATAACCGTGAGTTCCGATACCCGATCCATCAGTGCGATCGGCATTCACTTCCGAAAGCCGGGTGGTGGTGTAGAAATACTCATTCGTATCATAATCGCCTGGTATCCAGAATGCTTTATGATCGCCTGAAAGGGCAAATTCGGTGCATTCGTCCGAAACCTGAAAATAACTCAGTTCTGGCTGCCGGTCGAATTCGTAGCGAAATCCCAGTCCGTCATCAAACAGCCGGAAACGGATTTTCATGTAGCGGTTTTGTTTCGATTGTTCGAGCGTCACCAGCAATTCGTTGTACTGATTTCGGATCTGGCTTACCTCACCCCAAACCGGTTTCCAGGTTTCATCGAACGAGCTGATTTTTTTATCCTGTAAAATAAAACCGGAAGTCAACGGGGTTGAATTTTTCAGTATAAATCCAAGTTTTGAAGGCAGAATCACCGCTTTCCCCTTATAAGAGAGCTGATAAACAGGTTCACCCACAGTGTTCAGAGAAAAATTCAGCTGGAAATTGCCATTGGGTGAAGTAAGTTGCTGCGAATAACCCCAAATTGTGGTCAGCACAAATACTGTGAAAAAAATCAGTTTTTTCATGAGTTGTATTTTTTTTAATTAATAATTCGAAGTTTTGTTTGACTTTTTACCATATTGAAGAAAACAAAATTAGGTAATATATTTCATAAAACGCTCTCAACTTTTAGAATAAGATATGTAATGATTACGTAAACGTTTGAACTATATACAGCGTCTCTGTTCAGGGCATACTGAACCCCGAAACAGGACTAATCACAGTTGCTTAAATAATCTCGGGTAACACATCATTTAGTAATAAGTCATCAACCATACCGACACCTTTATTATATTAAAAATCTGATTGCTGAACACCGATAATCTTCCTGTAAGTATTACATTAACCCCTGTTTATTCCTTAACCCTTAAATTTTATTATACCGACTATAAAATGTGCTGAAAATCCATATTTTTTACCGACCTTTGCAAAAATATTATTTTTCAATAAACTAATGAAAACAAACAATGAAAATCGGCGAGGAAGTAGCGCTTCCGGAGCCAGCCGTGACGGTAATTCGTTCGAAAAACGTGATGTAAGATCAATCCTTAAAGGAAAAAGTGGAAACTTCCACAGTAATGACAACCGCGGTGACAGACACCCAAACTCCGGTAATGAAAGAAACGATGGGTTCAAACCGCGTTTTACTGACAGGAAATTTGACAACAGAAGTGATAAACCCTCATACGGAGGCAACAGAAACTCCGATACGTATAACAGACCCTATAATTCCGACCGCAAACCATTCGTAAGCCGCGAAAACCGCAATTCGGATGACAATTCAAGACCCTACAACTCTGACCGTAAACCATTTCTTAATAAAGATGCGCGCAATTCAGACGGCAATGCCAGACCTTATAATTCAGACCGTAAACCGTTTCTGAACAAGGATGCGCGAAATTCGGACGGAAATGCAAGACCTTACAACTCTGACCGTAAACCATTCGTAAGCCGTGACAACCGAAATTCAGACGGAAATGCCCGGCCCTATAATTCTGACGGTAAACCCTATGGTCGTGACGACAGAGGAGATGATCGCCGTTTCAGTTCAGATAAGCCACGATTTGTAAGAAAAAGCGAAACAGGCGACAGACCTGCCTACAAAAAACCTTACGATAATGATGAACCCCGCGAAGGAAAACTGAATTTAAGAAAAGCCGGTGAAGTTGCCAACTCAGGCTTTATTGAAACACGTTTCGACAATAAATCCAACGGAGTAACTTTCCGCAAACGAAACAAAGACGACAACTACGATCCCAATGCAAAATACAGCAGGAAAAAACAGATTGAATACATTAAATCAAATGTTGATCCCAATAAACCTGTTCGTCTGAACAAATTTCTGGCTAATGCCGGCATTTGCTCCCGTCGTGAAGCTGACGAATACATACAGGCTGGTGTCATTTCGGTTAATGGTGAAATCATCACAGAACTTGGCACAAAAATACTGCCTACCGATAAAGTGATGTTTCACAATCAAACGGTACGCTCGGAGCGCAAAATTTACCTGTTGCTCAATAAGCCCAAAGACTGTGTAACCACCTCGGAAGATACACACGCCAAACTGACAGTACTTGATCTGGTTAAAAATGCCTGCAGCGAACGTATTTACCCCGTAGGACGCCTCGACCGCAACACTACCGGTGTAATGCTGCTTACCAACGATGGCGACCTGGCTTCGAAACTTACCCATCCGCAGTACAACAAAAAGAAAATCTATCACGTGGTACTTGATCATGATCTGTCAAAAAATGATTTCAACAAAATTCTCGAAGGCATTGAACTGGAAGATTTTACCATCAAAGCCGATGCCCTTGAATTTGTAAAAGAAGACAGCATGAAGGAGGTGGGGATTGAGATCCATACCGGTCAGAACAGAGTGGTACGTCGTATTTTCGAAAAGCTGGGATACAAGATTGTTCGTCTGGATCGGGTCTATTTTGCCGGTCTTACCAAGAAAAATGTGCCCAGAGGCAAATACCGCTTCCTCACCGAAAGAGAGGTTACTATGCTCAAAATGGGTGCACACGAGTGATTTGGATGTTGGCTATTAAGTTATTAAGTTATTGGTTATTATGTTATTAGATTATTAGGTTATTACATGTTGAGCTAACCGGGAGACAAGGAAAAAACAGTTATTATTTGTGGACGTTATGTTTTTAAAATTAATAATTTAGTTTTCGCAGAAGATTAAATTCTGAAACCTTTAATATCACTGATTATGAACACCGGACAGGAACAACAAGCTGAACAAACCACCATCCCCGTAAAAAAGGTAAGAAAAGAGCCTAACAGATTGGTAAAGTATATACTTAACCATAAACTGGTATTCTCACTGATTTTTGCATTGGTCGTCGTATTTCTGTGGGGACAGTGGCGAATCGGTAAACTTGAGAAACAGCAAAAAGCGCTTGTTGAAACCTATAATCTGAAAATGGACAGTACGCAACTTGCCAATATGATGGTTACTTCCAAAGCCTTTTCGTGGGCAGTGCGAAGCGATATGCTCCGCAATAACCCCGACCAGGTGCAATTGTATCTGAGCAACATCGTCGGCGAACCACACATCAAAAAAGCATTCATAGTGGATGCCGAAAAAAGCCTCATCATCCTCTCATCCGACAAAAAGGAAGAAGGAACTCCATTTCTTGATGTAGCGGCCATGCAGACAAAAGTTACTTATTATCAGCAAAGAGACAGCGTGGTACGTTTTATTTCACCCTACATGGGACTGAACCGCAAAGCCGGAATTTCGGTCATTGAAGCCGATTTCAAATAAAGCAACAATATAATAAATCTAAATTGTAAAGGGAACTGCAAGGTTCCCTTTATTTTTTGTAATATCCAATTCTACCATAACCAAGTCCCGGTTATAACTGATAATTTGCTAAAAGTGACATAATGACATTATTAACAGACAGTTAGTTGATTGGCGCGGATCTGATAACAAATCTATGGATTAACCACAGATACAGCACACTGTATAATTAAATAGAACACGGATATATCTAAATAATACGTAACAACAGGTCTCCGATTCTGTCACACGGGAGGAGAAAATGCATTTCCGTTGCATTTCCTTACAGTAATTCATTTTGAAAATTCTTTCATTTAAATCTTTATGATTATATTTGCAATCCGATTAAAATAATGTGAATTTTTTCATTAACTAATAAAGATAAACGAATATGTTAAAAAACCACCCGAAGGGTTTAATTGTAGCATTTTTTACCAACATGGGCGAGCGATTCGGCTTCTATACCATGATGGCGATTTTGGTGCTTTTTCTCCAGGTAAAATATGGCCTCGACGAAAAAGTAGCCGGAGATTATTACAGTTGGTTCTATTTTGCCATTTATGCCTTATCCCTGTTGGGTGGTATACTGGCCGACTGGAAAAAACAATATAAAACAGTAATTCTCTACGGACAGATTATCATGTTTGTAGGGTATGTAATGATGGCTATTCCCTCCATGTCGCTCTACGGCACGCTGGGAGCATTGCTTGTGATTTCATTAGGCAATGGTTTTTTCAAAGGAAACCTTCAGGCGGTAGTAGGTCAGCTTTACGACGACCCGAAGTATGCCAAATTCCGTGATTCGGCCTTTATGGTTTTCTACATGGGTATCAATGTTGGTGCTTTCTTTGCACCATTCGTAGCTACCGGTATTCGCAACTGGTGGCTAGAAACCAATGGTTTTATTCACGACGGTAGTTTGCCTGCCCTGTGTCATCAGATGATCAACGGTACACTCAAAGACCCGGCTCAGTTTCAGGTGCTGGCAAATAATGCCATTCTGAGTAAAGTTCCGGTAACAGATTTGACTGCTTTTGCACACCAGTACCTGGATGTGTTCTCCCGTGGTTACAACTGGGCATTTGGCATTGCAGCTGTGGCCATGATTGTTTCTTTGTCGGTTTATACCATTTTCTACAAACTGCTGCCCAATAAATCCATAGCGAAAGCAGTGGATAAACAAACTAATACCATCGACAATAAATCATCACATACCGGTCGTATTTTGTTTGTATCTCTATTCTTAATGGCTATCACTACCATTTTGGTGTATCTGTTGCCGGTGTTGACTTCGGCTGCCGAATCCACGTCAAAAATCGGATTAGGACTTGCCCTTGGACTATTCGTGGCTTTCGTTTCATACATTTTCCAAATGTCGACCAAGGAAGAACGCCCCCGGGTTATTTCACTCATACTTGTAT
>CALMZF010000031.1 GCA_937870645.1 uncultured Paludibacter sp.
TCGTATCAGGTCTGGCGAAAAAGAAAGTCGCTATGACGGTTTATCAAATCAAATAAACAGCTGGAATGGAAAATGGATTTTTTGAAAATAGGGTAATTGAAAAAGGTGATTTCAGTAATATTCCGCTGAAAAAAGGGGAGTATGAAAACTGCCGTTTTGTTGGCTGTAACTTCAATAACGCCGACCTTGCGGAAATTATTTTTACCGACTGTCTTTTTTCGGGATGTAATTTAAGCCTGGCCAATCTGACAAAAACGGCCATTAGAAACACTAAATTCGAGGGTTGCAAAATGTTGGGACTGAATTTTGAAAACTGCAATAAATTCGGATTATCTCTGCGTTTTGAAAATTGCCAGCTCAATCATGCTTCATTCTACCAAATCCAACTCAAAAATACCGTTTTCAGGAGCTGCCAACTGCAGGAAACTGATTTTACCGAATCGAATTTGACCGACTCATTATTTGACGAATGCGATTTGTACCGTGCTGTGTTTAATCAGTCTAATCTTGAAAAGGTAGATTTCAGGACTTCCAAAAATTACGCTATCGATCCTGAAAATAACCGGATTAAAAGAGCAAAATTCTCTTATCCTGATGTTTTGGGACTTTTGGATAAATATGACATTGAAACTGACAGGTTGGAATAATAATGATATCCCACCTGATGCATCTTTCCCCGAAATTTTGTAATTTTACATTTAATCAACAAGCATCATGGCCATGAACTGGAATCAACTCTTATCACCCGTACGTCTGGGTATGGAAAACTATCACGACCACAACCGCGATAACCGGAATGAATTTCAGCGGGATTATGATCGGTTGATTTTCTCGGCTCCTTTTCGCCGGTTGCAAAACAAAACGCAGGTTTTTCCGCTTCCCGGAAGCGTATTTGTACACAACCGGCTCACACACAGCCTTGAAGTGGCCAGCGTAGGCCGTTCGCTGGGGATGAATGTATCGCAGTCGCTGGCTGCAACCGAACCGGGATACGTGGACCAGATTGGTTTCATTGTATCGGCTGCCTGTCTGGCTCATGATCTTGGCAATCCACCATTCGGACATTCGGGCGAAGAAGCCATTGCCACTTTTTTTTCGGAAGGAAAAGGGCAATTTCTGAAAAATGAAATGTCGGAAGTGGAATGGAATGACTGCATCCATTTTGAAGGAAATGCGAATGCTTTCCGCTTACTGGCTCATCAGTTCAACGGACGCCGTCCGGGTGGTTTTGTGCTCACTTACAGCACACTGGCTTCTATTGTCAAATATCCGTATTCTTCGGTTTATGCCGATCAAAAAAAACAAAAATTTGGTTTTTTTGAGGCCGAACGAGCTGATTTTGAAAAAATTGCACAAGAACTTGGTATTGTCAGACAACCCGACAACCCCAACCGATACGCCCGTTATCCGCTGGTATATCTGGTGGAAGCAGCCGACGATATCTGCTATCAGATAATGGATATTGAAGATGCACACAAACTGAAAATACTGACCACCGACGAAACGAAGGATTTGTTTTTCAGCTTTTTTGACGATGCAAAACGAAAAAAACGGGAAGATACGCTCAATATGGTGAGCGATGTCAACGAACAAATTGCTTATCTGCGCTCATCGGTTATCGGACAATTGATTGATGAATGCTCCCGTACGTTTATTGAAAATGAAAACGCTATACTCAGCGGGACTTTTAATGGTTCATTGATAAAACACCTGACCGGAAATTCTGCAACTGCGTATAACCGATGTTCGGAGGTTGCATGCAAAAAAATTTACCGCTCACAGGAAGTGCTGGATATTGAATTAGGAGGGTATAAGATTATTCTCACGTTGATGGATCTTTTTGTAAATGCCGTACTACAACCCGAAAAAGCGTATTCCAGACAGCTTATTAACCGCATTCCGCAACAATACGACATCCACAATCCATCCTGTTATGGCAAGGTATTAGCCGTGCTCGATTATATTTCCGGCATGACCGACGTATATGCGCTCGATTTATACCGCAAAATTACGGGGATAAATATTGTCAGTATGTAGTGTGGTTTATTAACTGCCTGTTCGGCGGGCGGCATCGAGCCGGAGGAGTATAAACAACAGAATGGTAAAGCTCCAGAGTGACGAGCCGCCATAACTTAGAAATGGCAAAGGAATTCCGATTACAGGCATAATCCCAAGCACCATACCCACATTGATAGCCAGGTGGAAGAAAAATATACTGGCTACGCAATATCCGTAGATGCGGTTAAAAGCATCCCGCTGTCGTTCGGCAATCTGAACAATGCGAAAAAGTAACCAGAGATAAAGCAGCAACACTGCCGACGAGCCTACGAAACCCCACTCCTCACCTACCGTACAGAAAATAAAGTCGGTATCCTGCTCCGGAACATATTTCAACTTAGTCTGAGTTCCATTCAGAAAACCCTTTCCTAAAAATCCACCGGAACCTATGGCAATTTTCGACTGGTTTACATTGTAACCGGCACCTGCCAGATCCTCATCCATATTGAGCAAAACCTTAATACGGACCTGTTGGTGTGGCTCCAGCACTTCATTGAAAATATAATCGGCGGAAAAACAAAATAATAAGGAGCCGAAAGAAATCACTGCCAGCAAAAAGTATTTTTTATAGCGGTTAAACATCTCAATAATAATCCAATACACAGTGGATAGGATTACGGTGCCCATGGCTATGTAGTCATAATTGACTTTAACCCAAATATTGACGATATAAGAAGCGACGGCTATGAACCCTGCTCCCAAAGCAAGATTCAACGCCTCTTTTCGATGACGGTTGAAGAAAAATGCGTAACAAAACTGTATTAATAAAATAATAAACATGGCCATGACCATACCCACAGTGCCCCGGTCAACTTGGATAAATGTCTGGCTGAAGCCAATGGCAACCACAAATAAAACCACTGCCAAAACGACCAGCAGGAGAACAAGACCCTTCATTCCTTCGCGGTAAAACATGAGCATAAAAGCCAAAAACACCAGCGCACTTCCGGTTTCTTGCTGAAGAATAATAAGTGCAAAAGGTATGAAAACTATAACGCCGAGAGGAATTAGATCTTTCCAGGTTTTCAGCTTATAATTATAGGAGCTCATAAATTTAGCCAAAGCAAGCGCTGTAGCTGTTTTGGCCAGTTCGGCGGGCTGAAAGCTTACAGGACCTATTTCAAGCCATGATCGGGAGCCTTTTACATCGGCAGCAACAAAGATGGTAACAATCAACAGCAGAAGTATTGCCACGTAAAATAAATATGAAAAAAAACTGTAAAGTCGCGAATCAATAAGCAGAATAGCTCCTGCCAGACCGAAACCCGTTAGTATCCAGATAAACTGTTTGCCGGCACGCTGACTGAAATCGAATATACTCGACTGATCGAAGTCATAACTTGCCCCGTAAATATTAAGCCAGCCAAAAAAGACCAGAAACAGGTAGATACCCACCGTAGTCCAGTCCAACGCGTATTTCATGCTAATAGTCCGTGACATTGGCGTTTGTTCTTGAGGTTGAAATTCTGTTTAATAACTCGATTCGTTCAATCTTGTGTAAAATGTATTGCTCCATCAATAAACTGGCAATAGGAGCAGCCCAGGTGGAACCAAAACCGGAGTTTTCGACTACCACTGCAATGGCAATTTTAGGATTTTCGCGTGGTGCATACCCCACATATAATGCATGGTCTTTTCCTCTGTTATTCTGAACGGTACCCGTTTTACCACAACTGCTTACTCCGGGTATTTTGTACGCTCTCCCCGTACCAAACTCATTTACCCGCCACATTCCTTCATCTACAATGGCAAAATATTTAGCATCAATTGATGTTTTGTGTTTGTGCGTCAACATCGAGTCCGATTTATTGAGATGAGGGGTAATATAATATCCTCTATTAGCTATGGCAGCCAGTCCGTTGGCCAACTGCAGGGGTGTAACCAACACTTCGCCCTGTCCGATCGATAGTGAACGGATGGTATTGGCCCGCCAACCGGTTTTACCAAAATATTTATCATAAAATTTCTCTGATGGAATATTTCCCCTGCTCTGCTGATAGATATCCGTATCTTCAAATTTCTGCCCGAAACCGAATGCCATCACTGCCTCACGCCATTTGTCGTAGTTATTTTTGAAATTTACATTTTTATCACCGTAGCCATCCTTTTCGAGAATGGATCGAAATGTATTCCAGAAATAGGGATTACAACTTTGTTCGATGGCATTGAGCAACGATACCGGCGATCCATGGTGGTGGGTACATTTTATAGGCCATGAAGATGGTCCGTTGCACGCAAAACGTGTACCTTCGGTAATACCACCCAACTGAAGTCCAAATAGTGCCTGAAAGGGCTTAAAAGTAGAACCGGGTGAATACTGAGCCTGTGTAGCCCTGTTCATGAGTGGTTTGGTGGGGTCGTTGACAAGCAGATTATAGTTTTTGGATCTCTCCCGTCCTACCAGTAACGAGGGATTAAACGTTGGATTGGAAACCAATGCAAGAATTTCTCCGGTTTTGGGTTCTATAGCTACGACACTTCCCACTTTACCGGCAAGCAATTGCTCGGCAAGTAATTGTATCTGTATATCCAGTGTCAGTTTCAGATTTTTGCCGGCTTTGGGAGCTATATCCTTGTCTCCGTTTTCGTATCTTCCCTTCAATCGTCCACGTGCATCACGCAGAATTATTTCAACCCCTTTTTCACCACGCAGCTGTTTTTCGTAGGTGTATTCTATTCCGTCTCTACCGGCAAAATCACCGCGTTTGTAATAATCATCTTTCTCAATCATTTTTGGCGAAACTTCACCGATGCTGCCCAGTACATGAGCACCTGCGTTGTAACGGTATTCCCGCAACGTTCTGGTTTGGATATAAAAACCGGGATATTTATACATCGATTGCTGTATATTGGCTATATCGCGGATGTCGAGCTGAGTCATGAAAACCTGAGGTGTAAACGATGAGTAACCCGGATTTTTATCCCGATCCTTCACTTCTTTCATTTTCTCCTTGAAGGCATCCAGGGTGATATTCAGATCACTGCAAAAAGTGGCCGTATCGAGTCCGTGAATTTCGCGATTGATAAAAGTGATGTCGTAAGCCGGTTTGTTATATACGAGCAAAGAATCATTCCGGTCGTAAATCAACCCCCGGGGAGGATAAATGGTTTTATTCAGAAAGGCATTACTATCGGCAAACCGTTTATACTTGGTTTCGACAATCTGCAATGAAAAAAGCCGTAAAATATAAATAACCACTACCACAGCCATAATGATAGTAATTACGGTCCCTCTGTTTCGAAGCTTATCGTTTATCATGCTTATTTCGACTTAAAGGATTGCAATCCGAGGATCAACAGGATAGTTACTGTCGAGCTGATAATTATTTTCGGGATCAGTAAAGTGAGGTGCAGGAAGGAGAATGATTCGATGAAAAACAAAATAAAATGATGAATCAACACAAGGATAACCACATATTTAACATAAGCCGATACCCCGAAAGTATGAAATGAAGGAGTAGGATTTGAACCTTCATCGATTGATGTGAAAATATTGATAACCGGTGTACGTAGAAAAGCTGCAAAAACAAGTGCAAAGGAATGCATTCCGGCTGTATTGGAAAACACATCGATAATCAATCCCATGATAAAGGCAAGAATAAGCAATGCCCATTTGGGGAAACGAACCGGAAGTGAAAGAATAAACAAAACGTATATCATCGGATTGATATATCCCATGAATTGAATATTGTCCAGTATAAACACCTGAAGCAAAATCAGAAATATAAACCTTAATATGTTTTGTAATGCTACCGCCATGGGTTATTTCTTTTTATCTTCATCTGTAACCTGTTTTTCAAGCGCACTCTGTTCGCTGTAATTTTTGTAGTTGATCACCTTCACGTGTGTCAATGTCCGGTAATTGACCGCCAGTTTTACCTGAATATTGTAGTAGGCATCACTTTCCTTGATGTTGTAGTCGTTTATGGTCCCTACCAGAATACCGCCGGGGAAATTTTTTGTCAATCCGCTGGTTACAATCGTATCACCGAGACTGAACCGAACATGCCGGGCAATGTCGTTCAGACTGGCAAACCGTGAGTCTTTTCCATTCCACACCAATGGACCGGAATAATTATTCTTTTTAAACTTACTGCTGATTTGAATTTTTGGGTTCAGGATTGGAATAACGACCGAAAATTTGGGTGAAACACTTTTTACAATACCTACAACCCCATCATCGCCAATAACTCCCATATCGGGTGCTATTCCTTCCAGTGAGCCCTTATTGAGCGTTATATAGTTTTGGGTGAGATGTGTGGTGTTTCTTATAACCTTTGCAGTGATGTAGGCATATTCGTTTTCAGGTGAAATGCGGATATTTTTCCAACTTACATTGTTGAGCGTATCGGTGAGTGAATTAAGTTTATTTTCCAGTTCCACTACCCGGTTTTTGAGCTGGGTGTTTTCAATAGCTAAATTATCATTGGCTTCACTCAGTTTGAAAAATTCCACAAATGCATTCGTAGCTTCATACATTCGTCCCACCAATGTATTTCCCGATGATAGCATGATGCTCCGCTGATACCCTTTATTATTGGAAAGCAGAACAAGTGAGAGGATTTCTAATGCAACAAAAAGAAATACCACACTGTATCTTATCAGAAAATTGATTAGATTTTTCAAAAGAAAATATAACTATCGATTATTTTAAAAAACACACGACAAACAGCTTGTTTCTCGTGTGTTTATTTATTTACCTGAATATTTTTTTGCTGAATTACAAACGATTATCTGATCAGGAATCCGAATTTATCCACATTTTTGAGCGCTATTCCGGTACCGCGGGCCACTGCATGCAGCGGATCGTCGGCTATATGAAACTGGATGTTCAGTTTATCGGTCAGTCGCTTGTCAAGTCCGCGCAGCAAAGCACCACCACCGGCCAGATATATACCTTTTTCCACGATATCGGCATACAGCTCGGGAGGAGTTTGTTCCAGCGCACTAAGCACAGCTGCTTCAATTTTTGAAATTGATTTTTCGAGACAATGGGCAATTTCCTGATAAGATACCGGAACTTCCATGGGCAAAGCCGTCATACGGTTTGGTCCGCGAACGATGTAGTCCTCAGGAGCATCTTCGAGGTCTGTAAGGGCAGCACCTACGTTTATTTTGATATTTTCAGCGGTGCGTTCACCTACTTTGATGTTGTGCATACGCCCCATATATTCCATTATATCGGCTGTGAGATCATCTCCGGCTATACGTATGGATTTGTTCGAAACGATGCCACCGAGTGAAATTACAGCAATTTCGGTAGTTCCACCGCCTATATCCACAATCATACATCC
>CALMZF010000032.1 GCA_937870645.1 uncultured Paludibacter sp.
GATTGAAGAATTAATTGAAATACCCGATTTGAAAATGGAATGGCAGCGCAGAAGGCAAAAAATGCTGGCAGACAAAATTGATGTCACGGCATTTCAGACCTGGTTTATCGAAAACTATCCAGAAAGTGCTCGGATAATGAAAGAAAATCCGGATTATCAGTATCGGTTTAAGTGATTGATATGGAAAAATAATTTATTAAAACAACTCAGGTACAACCGCATCCCAATTTGAGGGGAAATCTCTGCCAGATTTCGGTGTGAGCTCAGTAGAATGTTGGCGAAGGACTTTCAGAGAGAATTAAAATTGCAAATACAAAAGACACATATATGTTTTTAATTTTAACTACTAGTTTGACTACCTCGATTTTCAATTCACGAATTTATTCGTGGAATTAGGGTCATTCGTAGTTTAAAATAATAAATTTTCTGTATTAATAAAAAGTCAGGATGACTTCAGTATATTGTTTGTTGATTTTTATATCAGGAAGGGATATTTTTCTAAATAGAGTCCGCTGAAAAACTCAGGAGGAGTTACCTGTGCATAACCCCCGAATTTATTCGGGGGATAAAGCACCAACAGCGCATAAACTCCGGAAGAGTTTCCCTTAATTGTTAAATGAACCAGAAATAGTCGAAAGGGTTAATTTCGATATAACGAAACTACCAAAATTAATTAAATAACACCAACACACCAACATATTACAACATGGCTTACGGCAATACAACAATCAACGGCAAACCAAAAGGAATACTTTTCAGAATCAGACTGAAATTATTCAAATGGCTGGCAAAACATTTTCCGCACAATTCTGTACGGGTGTGGGCGTTGCGCATCTGTGGCTTCAAAGTGGGAGAGAAGGTGTATGTCAGCAGCGGTTTGATCATTTCCACCATCAGCAATGAAGAAACCTACAACCTGGAGATAGGCGACAGGGTTTCCATTTCACCGCGGGTAACATTAATTCTTACCTCCGACGCCAACTGGTCGAAGCTGAATGAGAAAATAAAACCGGTAAGAGGCTCCATCAAAATCGGAAACGATTCGTGGCTGGGAGCCGGAGTGATTGTGCTGCCCGGTGTGACTATCGGCGAAGCGTCCATCATCGGTGCCGGATCAGTGGTAACAAAGGATGTCCCCTCCAATTCCATTTACGCCGGAGTTCCGGCAAAATTTCTACGTTCTATTGAATAATGAGTATTAAAGTTTTAGTCGAATAAGATAAGATCATTATCCGCAGTATGAAGATTAATTGAATTTTATTAGAATTGCCTGAAAGGCAGAAATAATTCATCCGCCAGCTGGCGGAAACGCCTTGGGTTAAATGTGATAAAACAAAATAAAACGCCCTGAAAGGGCAGCATATGAAATATGTTGGGCTTTCAGCCCGCTAATTATCTCGTACATAATTTACCCTACCTGCTGGGTAGGGTTGAAATAAGTTGGGCTTGCAGCCCGTAAAAACTTATCTGTATAATAAGCAGTGGATAATCATTAAAATTGAAAAATAAACATATAATCGCATGAAGATCCTCGTAGGCATGAGTCATCCTGCACATTTCCACCTGTTCCACCATACCATGGAAATCCTGAAAAGGGATAATCATACGGTCAGCGTGGTGATTACTCCTAAGGATGTGCTTGAAGACCTGCTCAAAGCCTCAGATATCAATTATATCAGATTAACGGAACGATATGATTATTCGGGCTTCACGGGTAAACTGGCTAAACTGGTTCACTCCTCGGTGAATCTTGATAGACTGGTGCGGGATTACCAACCGGATCTGATGATTGGCTCATTTACACAAATGGCCTGGGTGGGCAGGATACGTAAAATTCCAAGCTTTTTTTTTGGAGAGGATGACATCACGTACACCTTTCTGCAAAGTCTGATCACCTATCCGTTTATAAAACATATAGTTGCGCCGTTAGAAACAAAAGTGGGGATATTCAACTATAAAAGAATAGCTTACAACGGAACTCAGAAATTAGCCTGTCTGCACCCCAATGTCTTTGTACCCGATGCTTCGCGCATTCCCGGGGTGGATGTGAACCATCCTTTTTCGATTATCCGTATGGTTAATCTCAATGCGTATCACGATGTAGCCAGAAAGGGCTTAAATTCGGATATTTTACGTCGCATTATCCAAAAAGCAGAAACCATAGGTCCGGTTTATATTTCCTCAGAAAAGGACTTGCCCGAAGAATTTAAAAATTACAGATTACCGGTTGCGGTTTCCGATATTCATCATGCCCTGGCATTTGCCACCTTATTTATTGGCGACAGTCAGAGTATGGCGGTTGAAGCTGCAGTGCTGGGTACTCCTGCGCTGAAATTTAATGATTTTGCAGGTAAAATAAGCATCCTGAATATGCTGGAAAACAATTACGGACTGACCTTTGGCTTTAAAAGTTCAGAAGCAGCAGCCTTGTTGAAGAAAATGGACGAACTTATCGCAACAACGGATTTGAAATCAGTATTCGCAAACCGCCGAAACAAAATGCTTCAGGATACCATCGATGTCTCCGCTTTTTTCGCCTGGCTTGTCGGTAATTACCCTCAAAGTATTTCGATGATAAAAGAAAATCCCGATTATCAGTATAAATTCAGATAGATTAAATGAAAAAATAGCTATTTGAATAGATAATAGAAGATGATTTAGTCAAATAATACGATATTTACACTCCGGAGGAGTAGTCTGTGCGTAACCCCCGGATTTATCCGGGGGATGCAAATGAAACTTGGTTACAACCTCATCGAGGTTGTCCTATATCAAATACATAGGGTCTG
>CALMZF010000033.1 GCA_937870645.1 uncultured Paludibacter sp.
TTTTAAGCTTTTTGACTTCTTTCGTAGAGTTGCGCAAGGTCAGTTTCTGAACTTCTGCCCATGTTTTCAATGGAACGAAATACAGAGCTTCCGCTTCGATGCCGTTTTTTACCCCTTTGAGGATGGTGTAATTCATCCCGTGGCGGCATTCGTAGCTGTCCAGCTCTGTTTTGCAGGGTTTCCAGCCCGGGCTCCAGATACATTCACCGTCGTTGATATAGAAGTATTTGCCGCCGCTGTCCATCGGCACATTGTTGTAGCGATAGCGCGTTATGCGACGGAATTTAGCATCTTTATAGAAAGAATAACCTCCTCCGGTATTTGAAATCAAGCTGAAAAAATCCTCGTTGCCCAGATAGTTGATCCATGGCCAAGGTGTGCGTGGATTGGTAATGACGTATTCACGCCGTTCGTCATCAAAATGTCCGTATTGCATATTCCTTATATTTTTACCCTTACTTCCGCAGAAGTAAGGGTTGAAATTAATTTTTAAGATTTAATGGCAGCTCTTTTTTGATTTAAAAGTTCGGTGTTTTCTTTCACTTTTTTATCGGAAAGCGGATAAAATAGCATGCCCATGAAAGCCAGTAAACAGCAGACTGCCGGAATAAGGCTGATCATCAGATGCTCACCCATAAGCGTTTGTGCACTTTGCTCCGCCAAATCGGGAGAATATTTGAAGATAGCCAGCACCCAGCCGCTAAGTGCTGAACCCAGTGCCCAACCCAGTTTTTGGGACATGGAAGAGGAAGAGAAAATCAACCCTGTTGCTCGCCGTCCGGTAATCAGTTCCTGATGATCCACAATATCAGCAAACATCGACCACAAAAGCGGCAGCACGTATCCGGCAAAGATAGAAATCATAAACTGGAAGGCAAGTATCCAGGTAATATTATTGGGAATAAAATAAAAACCGATACTTAAAATTCCGGCAATAAGGATGGCAATCATGTAGGTTCTTTTCTTTCCGTATTTAGCCGAAATGGAAGGTGCCAGCATGACGCCAATCAGATTGGCAGCTTGCCCAACGAGGAAGTAAATGGTGGTCATATCCCAGCCGGTTCCGGCCATTCTGTAATCAACTTTCACATAATCACGAAAAAAGTAAATGGCCACGCTGTCGCGCACGGCATTGAAAAGCAATGCAGCCAGTCCTGTGGCAACCAAAATCCACCAGGGAGCATTCCGAAACAGGTTTTTCAAGTCCTTTTTAATGCTTACTTTTTCTTCGGTTTCAATTTGTGTTACCCGTTCTTTTGTCCAACTGAAACAAAGTAAAAACAGCACCACACAGATAATTCCGATGGTTCCCACACCCATCACCCAGCCAATGGGAGAGGTGCTTACCGTCGATTCGGCTGCTTTGGATAGTTGAGCAGCACTTTCATTACCAAATGTTTTTGAGAAAAAATCAATCAGGGGTTGCAGCAACATGAAGGTGATAAAACTGCCGATAAACGCAAACGACATGCGATAGGACGAAAGTGAATTGCGCTGAATGGGGTCGGGTGAAATAACGCCCAGCAATGAAGCGTACGGAACATTGATGAGCGAATACACAATCATCATCAGCGAATAGGTGATGTAGGCGTACACCAGTTTGCCCGTTTGACCAAAATCGGGAGCAAAAAAGGTGATGGCACCCATCACCGCAAACGGGATGGCAAACCACAAGAGGAACGGACGGTATTTCCCGTAGCGGCTCTTGGTGCGGTCACTGATAATTCCTACAAAAACATCGAAAAAACTGTCCCACAGACGTGCTACCAGAAACATAGTGCCCGCTGCAGCAGCCGTTATACCAAAAACGTCGGTGTAAAAAAACAAGGAATACATTCCGAAAATTTTCCAAAACATGGAAGAGGCGGCATCGCCAAAACCGTATCCGATTTTTTCCCTTAAACTGATTTTTTCAAAATTCATGTTACTATATTTTTATGTTATTATGAATAAGTTTTTTAATAGTTTCTACTGAAGCCGTTGTGGTTAATCCGTCCTGTGGCGTATTCAGGCAATAATCCAGCAATCTGTCGACTGTGGTGGTTGCCACATGCATGCGTGTATCTGACGATGCGTAATAAATAAATACTTTTCCGTCATCATCGGCAATCCATCCGTTCGAAAACAGCACATTGGATACATCGCCCACTCGCTCGTCCCCTTCGGGAGCCATAAAGTAGCCACCCGGTGAAGCAATCAGCTCCGTTGGATCTTCCAGCGAAGTCATGTACAAATATAATACATATCTCAGACCTGCCGCACAATTTCTCACACCATGAGCCAAATGAAGCCAACCTTTTTCTGTTTTGATGGGGTGGGGGCCTTCTCCGTTTTTCACCTCCTTGATGGTGTGATAATATCGTCTGTCAATCGTTTTTTCATCGGTTATCACTGCATTTTCCATACTATCGACCAACGCCCAGCCAATACCGGAACCTTTGCCTGTATCAATAAAACCATCCTGCGGACGGGTGTAGAGGGCATATTTGCCATTCACAAATTCGGGATGAAGCACCACGTTGCGCTGCTGGCTTTCCGATTTCAGGTCGGGCAATCGTTCCCAGTTAATCAGGTCTTTGGTGCGGGCTATACCTGCTGATGCCGTAGCTTTGGATAAATCGCCAAAAGCAGCTGTTGGATCAAATCTTTCGGCACAAAAAATACCGTAAATCCAACCATCTTCATGAGCTGTGAGACGCATATCGTACACATTGGTGGTG
>CALMZF010000034.1 GCA_937870645.1 uncultured Paludibacter sp.
CCTATTCCGATTTGCAGGGCAATCTGTGGCTCAGCACACACTCACACGGACTTGAAAAAATAGTGTTTGACAACAGCTACTTCACGGCTACATCCATTTCGAGCCATAAATTTCCGAAAACATCCAACGAGGTCAGGGCTGTATTCGAAGACAATGACCTCAACCTCTGGATTTCGACCAAAGACCGAAAACTTACCGTATTTGATAAAAACAAACGAAAACTGGGGGAACTGGATGCCGACGGAAATATCCGCTCCTCCGCTTCGATGCCCGCAATAGCTTATAGCATTATCAAAGATAAAAATGACGACATCTGGGTAGGAACAAAAGGTGCCGGCATATTTATTCTCAAAAAAACAGCTAATCCACTGAAATTCAGAATAGAACATTACAGTCATAGTAGTGCAGATGTGTACAGCCTGAGCGACAACAGCGTGTACAGTATTTTTGAAGACCATCAGGGACGTATGTGGATAGGAACTTACGGAGGCGGACTGAACCTGGTGAATAAATCAAACGATGGAAAACTCACTTTTATCAATCACCGCAATCAACTGAAAAATTATCCCATCGATGTATGCGCTCAGGTGCGATTCGTGACACAAAACATGGGCGGAAACCTTTGCCTGGGCACTACAAGCGGCATGTTGATGTTTTCTCCCAGTTTTTCTTCACCCGAAAATATAACTTTCAAACGCTACACCGTTGAGCCCGGCAGCAGTAACTGCATCACCAACAACGATGTGCATGGTATCTGCATCACCCGAAAGGGCGAAATGTTCCTCTTCACATTTGGCGGTGGTATCAATAAGGTTACCAAATTCGACAAACAGGGTTTTCCGCTGGATTTCAAATCCTACACCCGCTCCAACGGCTTGTCATCGGATGTTACACTAGCCATGGTGGAAGATGAATTCGGGAAACTGTGGATAAGTACCGAAAACAGTCTCACCAAATTTGACCCTGAAAAAGAGGTTTTTAAAACCTTTTCCGAAATTCGTAAACTAATGATTAGCAGCAATTTTTCGGAAGTCAGTACCTGCCGGTTGAGAAATAATGATATCATTTTCGGGTACTCCGATGGATATTTGTCATTTTCGCCCCGCAAAATTGTCAGGAGTAATTTCAAACCATACATAGCATTCACCAACCTGCAGCTATTCAACAAGGACGTATCAATTGGTGAGAAATCGCCGCTTAAATCCATTGTCGATGACATTCCAAAGCTAAAACTGACCCATAAACAGAAATTTTTTAATATTGAGTACGCCGCTCTGGATTATCTTGATCCCGAAAATATTCTGTATGCCTATAAGCTCGATGGATTTGACGACGACTGGAACTATGTGCAAAAACAGCGTATTGCCTATTATACTAACATACCGAAAGGAAAATATCTGTTCAGGGTAAAATCGACCAACAGCGATGGCGACTGGGTGGATAATGAACGAGCAATGGCGATTGAAGTCATGCCGTCATTCTGGCAAACTGGATTTGCGCGATTGCTTTACATTCTTCTCGCAGTTGGACTTCTGTACCTTTTCTTCAGGATAATACTGTCATTTTATCACCTCAAAGCCAATGTGGAACTTGAGAAAAAGATGTCAGAAATGAAACTGAGGTTCTTTACCGACATATCGCACGAAATCCGTACACCGCTTACCATGATAACCGGTCCGGTGGATTACCTGCTTCACGACAGTAAAACCCCCGATGATATCAAACATCAGTTACATGCCGTTTCGCAGAACTCAAACCGCTTGCTGAGGCTGGTCAATCAGATTTTGGATTTGCGAAAAATACAATTTCAGAATTTGAAGGTTCAGGAAGTGGAACTGGCCAATCTGGTATCAAAAATCTGTGACAACTTTACCGACATTGCGCAAAATCAGCAAATTCAATTTAACTATCAGGACCTTACCCGCAATGCGACTGTGTGGGTTGATCCCGATGCTACCGAAAAAATAGTGATGAACCTATTGTCCAATGCCTTCAAATACACTCCTGCAGGCAAGTCTATCGATGTAATTATCCGAGAGGACGAAAAAAACCTGATGCTGGAAATTAAAGATCAGGGTGTGGGAATATCGAAAGAAAAGCAAAAGAAACTTTTCACCCGTTTTGTAACTTTCAGTGACGATAAAATCAAACCAAGCACCGGCATTGGACTGAATATGATCAAGGAACTGGCTGACAAACATGCAGCAAAAGTAAGTCTGGAAAGCGAAGAAGGCATTGGAAGCTCATTTACGGTCAGTTTCCAGAAAGGACTCGCCCACTTTGGAAAAGACGTAGAGATAATTGCTGCCTCCAACGAAAATCTTATTAAAAATGAAGTAAAAGAAGAAAATGGTAATGCTGTAGAAACAGAATGTCCACCATTGGCTAAAAACCAAAAACAATCCATACTGATAGTGGAAGATGATGATGACCTTCGGGCTTTCATCCGCACCATTCTGGAAGAAGAATATCAGGTGCTCGAAGCCGCAGACGGAGAAGCTGGTATGAAAATGGCACTCAAACAACTTCCTGACTTTATAGTGAGCGACATTATGATGCCAAACATGGACGGTGTGGAACTTTTACAGGCATTACGTCGTGAAAAAACGACCTGCCACATTCCAATAGTGCTTCTCACAGCCAAAACAACCATAGAAACCAAACTGGAAGGGTTGCAGTACGGAGCCGACGATTACATCACCAAACCGTTCAGCGTCTCTTATTTCCGGGCCAGAATAGCCAACCTGCTGCAACAACGCAAAGATTTACAGCGCATATACCGCGAAAATCTTGTTCCGGCTGCTCAACCGGGCACAGGCAATACTGTTGCTGCTGTCGATTATCAGCCTCAGACGGTGATCATTGCTTCGCATGACCATGAAATGATGAAAAAAATAATGACACTGATCGAAAACAATATGGACAACACCGAATTTTCGGTTGAAGAAATGGGACAATATGTAGGAATGAGCCGATCGGTATTTTTCAAAAAGCTTAAAAGCCTGACCGGACTGTCGCCGCTTGAATTTGTACGGGATATAAAAATGAAGCGGGCAGCACAATTGCTCGACACGGGCGAGTTGATGGTAAAGGAAGTTGCATCACAAATTGGCATTACAGACACCCGCTACTTTGCCAAATGTTTTAAAGCCAAATACGGCATGATACCACAGGAATACAAATCAACCAGATACAAAAAGAAAGAGGAATAAGAGAAAAAAAAACGGTCAGGAATGAATTTCCCAACCGTTTTTTTTTAGTTTCATAAATTGCATGTTGTCATTTTGGTTGTTTACCGATATAAGCCAAAATTCCGCCATCCACATACAGAATATGTCCATTGACAAAGTTGGATGCATCCGAAGCGAGGAATACGGCAGGCCCTTCAAGGTCTTCGGTTTTTCCCCATCGGCCGGCCGGTGTTTTGGCAATAATAAATTCATTGAACGGATGACCCGGAACCCGGATAGGTGCAGTCTGCGGAGTTTCGATATAACCAGGGCCCAAACCATTGCACTGAATGTTGAATTCGCCCCATTCGGAAGCAAAATTCTTGGTCAGCATTTTCAGTCCGCCTTTGGCTGCTGCGTAGGCACTCACCGTTTCACGTCCGAGTTCACTCATCATCGAGCAGATATTGATAATTTTGCCATGTCCTTTTTTGATCATACCCGGTACAAACGCCTTTGACACAATAAACGGTCCATTAAGGTCGATATCAATCACCTGCCGAAATTCGGCTGCAGTCATTTCCAATGCCGGAATTCGTTTGATGATACCGGCATTATTAACCAGAATATCCACTACTCCCACTTCCACTTCCACCAATGCCGCAAATGTATTTACCTGATCTTCATTGGTTACATCGCACACATATCCGTGAGCTTTAATTCCTGCTTCCTTATATGCTGCAAGCCCTTTATTCACCAGCTCCTGGTTGATATCATTGAAAACGATGGTAGCACCCGCCTGAGCAAAAGCCGAAGCAAGTGCAAAACCTATCCCGTAGGAAGCACCTGTAACCAGTGCTATTTTTCCTTCTAATGAAAAATTTACCATATTATTGTTTATTAGTTAATTATTTCAAATCAGTTATTTTCGAAAAGTCCTGATCGCCATAATCGAGATTTTCTCCGGCCATTCCCCAGATAAAGGTATAATTGTAGGTGGCTGCAGCTGAGTGAATTGACCATTCGGGTGAAAGTACCGCCTGATCGTTGTGCATCCAGATGTGACGGGTTTCGTCCGGTTCGCCCATAAAGTGGCACACAGACTGGTCTGCGGGCACTTCAAAATAGAAATAGGCTTCCATACGGCGTGAGTGTACATGCGCAGGCATGGTATTCCACACACTGCCCGGAGCAAGTTCGGTCATTCCCATTTGCAACTGACAGGTAGGCAGTACCTGATTGACAAGCATCTTATTTATTACACGGTGATTGGCAGTTTCGAGCGAACCAAGTTCCATAGTAACAGCGTCGGCTTTGGTAACCTTTTTATCGGGATAATTTCGGTGAGCAGTGGCCGAATTGAAATAAAATTTTGCCGGATTTGCAGCATCATTGCTTTCAAAATATACTTCCCGGTTGCCTGAGCCCAGGTAAAGCGCTTCCTTGTAATTCAGTTCATACTTTTCATTACCGACTTTTACTACCCCACTACCACCTACATTGTAAATTCCAAGTTCCCTGCTCATTAAAAAAACAGGTTGTTTCAGCGGATCGATAGCTTCGAGTTTCAGACTTTCGTTTACGGGCATTGCACCGCCCACCACCATTCGGTCGTACATGGAATAAACCATATTCACTTCGTCTGAAGAAAATACTTTTTCAATTAAAAAATCTTTACGAAGTCTTGCTGTAGTATATTGCTTTGCATCTTCAGGATGCGCTGCATATCTTAATTCATAATTTGTTTTCATACAATTCAATTTGAAAATTACTGATTTGTTAATTCAGTTTCTGTTGTTATAAATCCGTAATCACCTTATACTTAGGCACCAGCGATTTCATCACCGTCCAACCGATAAGGTATGCTACCGCACAAAAACAGAACATAATGAAATATCCGGCAGGTTTGCCTTCAAAACCTAAAAACTGTAAATTAGTTTTCTCTGCATGGATAAAAAGTTTACCGGCTGTGTTTTGCAGGAAAAAGGAACCTAATCCGCCAGCCATACCTCCAATTCCGGTGATTGTTGCTATTGCGCCTTTTGGGAACATATCGCCAATGGTAGAAAACAGGTTGGCACTCCAGGATTGATGAGCAGATCCGGCTAAAGCGATAATTATAACCGGAAACCAATACGAATAGGTACCCAATGGTTGTGCTACAAGTACAAGTAAGGGTATAAAAGCAAAAATCAACATCGCTTTCATTCGGGCAGCATACGGATTTTGTTTGCTGCGGTTGATGAAAATAGTCGGTAATTTTCCACCGTAAATGGACAGTACGGTAATTATCGCATACATTGTAAAAATCAACAATTGACCTGTTGGGTCGGTCGTTTTGATATCAAATTGAGCCTTGATGTAGAGTGGCATCCAAAACAGGTAAAACCACCACACACCATCGGTCATGAATTTTCCGAAAGCGAAAGACCACGTCTGTTTATATGTAAAACATTTGAGGAAAGGAATTTTTTCAATTTTCTCGGCTTTTTCAGAAACCTGCTCGTGTTTATCCTGATCGATATATTCGAGCTCGGCAGCGTTAACGCGTTTGTTTTTTTCGGGACTATCATAAAGGAAAACCCAAAATCCCATCCAGATAAAACCCAATGCACCTATTATAATAAATGCCATTTCCCATCCGAATGCTTTAGCTAAAGGTGGAATGGCCAGTGGCGATGCCAATGCGCCAACCGATGCACCTGAATTCCAGATGGAAGTAGCATAGGCGCGGTCTTTCTTTGGAAAATATTCGGCAGTGGTTTTTATGGCTGAGGGGAAATTGCCCGATTCGCCCAATGCAAGGATACTTCGGGCTACGATGAAAGCCCACATGGCAACGGTTGAAATCACAACTGCAACGTCACCGGTGGCGTTAATCAGCGCAGTTTTGTCGGGCAGACCTACCACAGCTTCGGTAGCAATTCCACAAACAGCGTGTACACAAGCGCCCAGCGACCAAATTCCGATAGCCCAAAGGAAGCCTTTCTTAGTGCCAATCCAATCTACAAAGCGTCCGGCAAACAAATAGCATACGGCATAAAACAGAGAAAAAAATCCTGTAATGAAACCGTAAATATCATCGCCAAAATGGAATTCGGGTTTGATAAATTCGTCCCAGGTAAGCGAAAGTACCTGACGGTCGAGATAATTGATGGTAATGGTTGCAAACAGCAAAACCACTATGGTCCATCGGAAGTTCGTCATCTTTTGAGTGTTATCCATGATATAATTTTAAAGGTTATTGAAGATTATTTTTTTATTTTTTTTACAATAGCAAGGGCATCGCTGCATAGTTTGGTTATTCCCTCCCAATCACCAGCTTTAATCATTTCAGCCGGGAAAAGATTGGATCCCATGCCCACACAGGTAACTCCGGCATCGAACCAGCCTCTAAGATTGGTTTCTTCAGGCTTTACACCACCGGTAACCATCAGCATAGACCAGGGCATAGGTGCTTTCAATCCTTTTACAAAACCGGTTCCCAATACATCGCCGGGGAAAACCTTGCAAACATCACAGCCAGCTTCCTGAGCAAATCCCACTTCTGAAACCGAACCGCATCCGGGTGCATAGGGTACTAAACGGCGGTTACACACTTTTGCTACATCGGGATTGAAGAGCGGACCAACTACAAAATTGGCTCCCAACTGAAGATACATGGCTGCAGTCGGTGCATCAACGATTGAACCGATTCCAACTATCATTTCAGGGCATTCTACCGCTGCAAATTTAACCAGTCCGGCGAAAACTTCCTGAGCAAAATCGCCCCGGTTGGTAAACTCAAAAGCCCGTATGCCACCTTCATAGCATGCTTTTAGTACTTTTTTAGCAACTTCGCCGTCTTTGTGATAAAATACCGGAATGATACCGGTTTCTGACATTACAGTCAGTACCTGAATTTTATTGAATTTCATAATATTGGCCCCCTGGCCCCCTAAAGGGGGAATTTAGAGCATTGATTAGAGTATGTAAATATTTCAAATTATGTAAGAATAAACCTATTAATTCCCTAAAAGGTAAAAAAACTCTATGTTGCTG
Organism: uncultured Paludibacter sp.; assembly: GCA_937870645.1. Lineage (GTDB taxonomy): Bacteria > Bacteroidota > Bacteroidia > Bacteroidales > Paludibacteraceae > UPXZ01. The sequence continues at coordinate 7,212 of CALMZF010000034.1, forward strand.
TACAAAAAGTTCCCCCTTTAGGGGGTTAGGGGGCCCTTTTACCTCATCACCCGTCCGCTTCCGTCACCCTTCATCAGATTCTCAACTTCTGATACTGTAACGAGATTGAAATCGCCATAAATGGTATGTTTGAGGCACGATGCGGCAACTGCAAAATCAAGCGCTTTTTGATCGTCGGTAGTATAAGTCAGCAATCCGTAAATCAATCCGCCCATAAATGAATCGCCGCCACCTACGCGGTCAACAATATGTGTAATATCATAACGTTTAGACTGATGCAGCGTGTCGTTACTGTAAAGCACTCCACCCCAGGTGTTATGATTGGCATTTATAGAGCCTCTTAAGGTGATTATCACTTTCCGGGCACGCGGAAATTTATTCATTAGTTGAGCACATACCGACTGAAATTCGGCAGCATCTACCTCGCCACCGGTATGTTCTGCATCAAAACCTTCGGGTTTTATTCCGAAAACTTTCTCAGCATCTTCCTCATTTCCCAAAATTATATCGCAACCGGCTACCAGTTCAGGCATCACCTCGGATGCTTTTTTTCCGTATTTCCAGAGATTTTTCCGGTAATTCAGGTCGGTTGAAACAGTTACACCCAGTTCGTTGGCCACTTTTATAGCCTCCAGACAAGCATCGGCAGCTCCCTGCGATAATGCCGGAGTAATTCCTGTCCAGTGAAACCAATCTGCATCTTTAAGAACCTCATGCCAGTTGATCATGCCGGGTTTTATATCAGCAATGGATGAATTTGCACGGTCGTATACCACTTTGCTGCTGCGTGAAACAGCTCCTGTTTCGAGAAAATAAATGCCTACCCTTTCGCCGCCTCTGATTATTTCTTTGGTTCCTACGTTGTATTTTCTCAACTCGGAAACACACCAGTC
>CALMZF010000035.1 GCA_937870645.1 uncultured Paludibacter sp.
GAAAAAGGACTGAATTACGGCGCACTCCCCAAAGGTCTGCTAAAATTTCATTCGTATAAGGATGAAAAACGGACACCGATGCTCGAACACCTGGTGGAAGGAGCTGTGTATGCCTCAACAGCTTCGGGGCAGGTAAATATTCATTTTACGGTGTCGGCTGAGCACCGTAGCCTGTTCGAAAAACACCTGGCCGAAAATCTTCCCCGATTTGAAAAACGGTTTGGTGTCAAGTACAATGTTCATTTTTCGGAGCAAAAGCCATCGACCGATACCATCGCAGCCGATGCCGAAAATAATCCGTTCCGCGATAAGGGAGAACTGGTTTTCCGTCCCGGTGGTCATGGTGCACTCATCGAAAACCTGAACGACCTCCACGCCGATATTATTTTTATCAAAAACATTGATAATGTAGTTCCCGATGCAATGAAAGAGGTGACTATTACCTACAAAAAAGTGATAGCAGGCGTGTTGGTACACTATCAGCAGCAGGCATTTGCTTACCTGAAGGAACTTGAAAATGAAAAGATATCGGATGCCAAACTCACCGTCATAGCTCAGTTCTGCGAAAAGAAACTGAATAATCACGCCGACAACCTGAAGTCACTTTCGGGGAATGAACTGCGGCAATACCTTATGGGCAAACTGAACCGGCCCATTCGAGTATGCGGTATGGTGAAAAATGCCGGAGAACCCGGCGGAGGTCCATTCCTTACCGTCAATGCCGATGGAACTGTGTCTCCGCAAATCCTCGAAAGTTCGCAAATTGACACAGATAATCCTGCCGATAAGGAAAAAATGATGAATTCCACCCACTTCAATCCGGTGGATTTGGTGTGCGGTGTGAAGGATTACAAAGGGCGAAAATTTGACCTGCTAAAGTTTGTGGATAAGAACACCGGTTTTATTTCCTCCAAATCAAAAAGCGGGAAAGAACTTAAAGCCCTCGAATTGCCGGGTCTGTGGAACGGAGCCATGAGCGACTGGAATACCATTTTTGTAGAAGTGCCCATCGAAACCTTCAATCCGGTAAAAACTGTCAACGATTTGCTGCGCAAAGAGCACCAGTAGGATACGTATATAACAATGAAAAAAGGATGTTTTTTGACGAACATCCTTTTTTGTTGAATAATGTGAATTCTATACAGAGGAATGTACACTCTAACACCCGAATGTGTCGTCCCAACGTGGAGTGTTTTTCAACAGGCAAATTTTTCCCGCAAACCAGTAAAGCCCCAAAGAAGGTGTTTTTTTTATTCATTTATTCCGGTTTTTTTTCTGTAGGGTTGGGGGCAATCGATTATGTTATACGGAGACCTCTAATTTGTATTCACATGAATATAACCCGATATTTGGGCACTCAAATATAATTTAATATATTTGCAACCAAATTTGGTTTTTGGTGACAATCACTAACCATTTTATGAGGCAATTTCTCCGGACTCTGCTTCATTTTTTTTTGCCGTCAACCGGATGGATACTCTTATCCCCGTTTGCCGATAATACTATGATAATACTATGATAATATTAAGATTCTGAATTTATTAATTAAATCTAAGGTATATGAAATCACGTTTTATGTTTTTATTGTGTTTGTTTTACATTTCTTTTCAGTTAACAGCAAATGCTCAGGAAAAAAGTCTGTGGAAAATGGTTTTTGAGGATGAATTTAATGCCCAAACTTTTAACACTAAATACTGGAGTTATTGTACACGTGCAAATCCTGACTGGGCAAAATATCTCACATCGTCGCCTGCAACAGTGAACAATGCTGATGGCTTCCTGAAACTCAGACTTATCAAAAATACCGATACCAGTGTGGACAATGTGCCTTATTTGAGTGGTGGAATTCAAACTAAGTCTAAATTTAACTTTAAATACGGCAAGGTGGAAGTACGTGCTAAATTTAGTAATGGTCAGGGTTCCTGGCCGGCCATCTGGATGATGCCTCAGGATGCCAGTGCCGGCTGGCCGGCCTGTGGAGAGATTGATATTATGGAACACGTGAATTCAGAAGACAGAATTCACCAAACAATCCATTCAGATTTTTCAAATACACAAGGAATCAAAAACCCGTCCCCAACGCTGACAACGGCTTTCGACAAAAATGCCTTTAATGTATATGGTGTTGAATGGCACCCTGACAGACTCGATTTTACACTAAATGGCAAGCTTACATTTAGCTATCCGCGTATCAATACCACCAAAACCGGTCAGTGGCCATTCGATAAACCTTTTTACATCATTCTGAACATGGCTGGTGGCGGCAGCTGGACAGGCGCTATTACCGAGACCGCGCTTCCATTCGAAATGCAGGTGGATTGGGTACGTGTGTACGAACGCGATCCCGAAGGACCCTATATTGTACCCGGATGGACATCGAATAAATCTCAAAATAACACTCATAACGACACTTATTGGGCTAATACCTTTGTTAAGAAAATCACAACAACTGGTGCTCTGAATAACCTGAATTATGAGACTTCACAGCGTCCTGAATCTTATTATTACGAACATGCCGATACGTTAAACGTCACCGAAAACAGTAGTGTTTCTTTTGACCTGACAGCAAATTCACTGGGCGACTATACTACAAGTACCGTACTTCAGGATTTGAGGTACACCTGCAACTATGTGTATGCCGATTTTGATGGTGATAAACGTTTCGAAACTTCGCTCGAACGTATTGGAAATGTGCCTCCTACTAATGGAGTGGGAGGAAATTTTAATGTCATGAACATTTCGCGGACACTGAATATCCCACAGAATAGTTCAGGTCGTACAGGACGGGTGAGAGTAATTTACCATAATGCCTGGTCCGACAGGTTATCACCCGAAACAAGCGTTTTTGAAGGTTTGGTCTACGATTTTCCCATACGGATTAAACAAAAAGATACAAAAGTGCAGCAAATTGAACACCGTCCGGCAGTTTACCGGCATGGAGAATATGTTATATCTGAAAATATTGACGGAAATTACAAAGTAGAACTTTTCAATGCAAGCGGACAGTGCTTACAGGTTGATCATTATCGCGATACAAATTTTAGAATACAAGCACCTAAAGGTTTTGTAATTGTCAGAATTACCAACTCCTTAGGGTATTCATTCAGTTATAAATTGTAGGGATCTTTTTTTTGTTGGGTAAAATGTCTTGTTGGGTAAAATGAAACGAAATACGCAGGTATTGAAGTGGAGTTTTACCACTCTCAGTTTATTAAAGTATTTTTTTTGATCTGGATATCCGGAGGGTGAGCCTTTTTGGGGACTCGAACCCCAGACCTATTCATTACGAATGAATTGCTCTACCAACTGAGCTAAAAAGGCTTGTTTGTTTTCGCGTGCAAAGATAGACTTTTTTTGGAATAATGTAAAAAATAAATTCTCATTTTTCGGATTATACTTGCTTAGTAACCGTTGAAAGGTGTTCGAAGCCACAATCCCCCGAATGTTTTGGTTCATTTTCGATTATTGGTCTTTCAGACTGTTGTAGTATTTCACTACCTTAATAAGATTTTCTTTGCGGATTGATTTTATTTTTTGTTGACGGAAGAAATGCTCCATGTAAGGCTCCTTGTCGGCAAGTGCATGTCTCACCGATTTGAGGTTTACAATTTTGTAAGCCTGATTGCCGTCCACCACCAGATACCAGCTGTCGGGCTCCGGGATAAATTCGGCTGGAACGGTACCGATAATCGGTTTTGCATATTCCACCGGCTTAAACCGGACTGTCCGGCGCTGAAGCAGGTGACACTCACCGGTTTCGAGCAGCTCATAAAAGCCGCCTTTACCAATAAATGGCAGATATACGTAGGTGGAATTTCCAATGACCACTTTGTTCAGAAATCCGGGATTGCCGATGGCGTAAGCTTTACCATCTGCCTCATATTCAATTTCATCCGTAGAAATATTGTAGCGCAGCGGAGCACTGACTACTACTGTGTCTTTCATATATAGTTTTCCCGGAGTAAATTTTGGGTTTTGGTATGGACTTCCTTTAATATCTTTATAGTCAATTACATTCCTGGCGTGCAGGTTGTTCTCATAGTAACCTGTGAAAAAATGTTCGGAATAAATGGTGGGCGTAGTTTCCCATTGAGCCAACAGATTGAAAGTAGGGAAGAGTAATAGGATAAATAAAATGATTTTGTAAGTTTTCATATGCCAATATGTTAGTGAAGTAACCTTTTTGTCCAAATATTGCGGTATAAAGATACTAAAACACTGGAATATTTATTATCCTGTTGGCAATTAAAATCTAATCGTTCCTTAATTATTTCTTAAACAGCTTTCAGCCCGTTGTAAAAACGAAACAAAATCCGTACTTTTGCACAAAATTGAGGATAAAATGATGATAAATGTTCGAAATTCGAATAAAAATGCATAATTGCATATAAAAATCATTTTTTCCTTTTTTTGAGTAAAAAAATCTAACACTCAATATACATACAATGCATCACAAACCCCTTCATCTTGTTCTGGAAGACGGAACAGTATTTAAAGGAAAATCATTTGGTTATGAAAAGCCTGTAGCGGGCGAAGTTGTATTCAGCACCGGAATGGTGGGTTACACCGAAAGTTTGTCGGACCCCTCGTACTCCGGGCAGATACTCACCCTCACTTATCCGCTCATAGGAAATTACGGCGTTCCCAAGGATGAAATTATTGATGGAATTTCTACTTTTTACGAATCGGAAAAAATACAGGCAGCGGGTCTTATTGTTTCCGATTTTTCGTTTGAACACAGCCACTGGAACGCATCCATGAGCCTGAGCGACTGGCTCAAAGAAAATAAAGTTCCGGCGGTTTTTGGTATCGATACGCGCGAACTCACAAAACTGGTACGCGAAAAAGGTACCATGCTCGGCAAACTCGTTTTTCCCGGAGAAGAAGATATTGAGTTTGTCAATCCCGATGACGAAAATCAGGTTGCCAGGGCGAGTTGCAAAGAAGTAATCACTTATGGCAGGGGGAAAAACAAAGCGGTGCTTGTGGATTGCGGTGTGAAGCACAACATCATTCGCTGTCTGCTTCAGCGGGATACAACCGTGGTTCGGGTGCCCTGGAATTATGATTTTAATGCCCTGGAATATGATGGATTGTTTATTTCCAACGGTCCCGGGAATCCGGCATACTGCGAGCAAACGGTTGAAAATATCCGCACAGCGATGGAAGCCGACAAACCGATATTTGGTATCTGTATGGGTAATCAGTTGCTTTCGTTAGCTGGTGGAGCAAAAACATATAAACTTAAATACGGTCACCGGAGTTGCAATCAGCCCGTACAGTTAGCGGGTACCCATCGTGCTTTCGTTACTTCTCAAAATCATGGTTTTGCAGTGGATAATTCCACGCTTACAGCCGACTGGGAACCGCTATTCATCAATATGAACGACGGAACAAACGAAGGTATCCGTCACAAAACAAAACCCTGGTTTTCGGCACAGTTTCATCCCGAAGCATCGGCCGGACCTACCGATACCGAATTTCTTTTCGATGTATTTATCCGAACGATAAATGAAAAAAATATTTCTGTTCCCAAACTGATTGAAGAAGAACTGGATGCCAAACTGGTGGCAAAACATAATTACATTTCGGCCGAAAAAGGTGAAATTAAAAAAGTTCTCGTGCTTGGTTCAGGTGCCCTGAAAATTGGTGAAGCCGGCGAATTTGATTATTCCGGTTCGCAGGCACTCAAAGCTTTGCGCGAAGAAGGGGTGGAAACGGTACTTATCAATCCTAACATTGCCACCGTACAGACATCCGAAGGCATAGCCGATAAGGTGTATTTCCTGCCTGTAACGCCCGATTTTGTGGAACAGGTCATCGAAAAGGAACGTCCTGATGGCATTTTTCTATCTTTTGGCGGGCAGACCGCACTCAACTGCGGGGTAGCACTTTACCGTACTAAAATTCTTGAAAAATACAATGTGAAAGTATTGGGAACCCCGGTACAATCAATTATTGACACCGAAGACCGTGAAATTTTCAATCAGAAACTTTCGGAAATTGATGTGAAATATATTAAAAGTGAAGCAGTTACATCTCTTGACGATGCCCTCAGGGCAGCCAATACGCTGGGTTATCCGGTTATTGTGCGTGCAGCTTATGCTCTTGGAGGTCTTGGTAGTGGATTTTGCGATAATGATGATGAGCTGAAAACGCTTGTAAACAAAGCATTCTCCTATTCGCCACAGGTATTGGTCGAAAAATCACTGAAAGGCTGGAAAGAAATAGAATATGAAGTAGTGCGCGACCGGTACGACAACTGTATTACCGTATGTAATATGGAGAATTTTGATCCGCTTGGCATTCACACGGGCGAAAGTATTGTGGTAGCTCCATCCCAGACACTCACCAACAGGGAGTATTACAAACTTCGCGAACTGTCCATTCGCATCATTCGTCATATTGGCATTGTGGGCGAATGCAACGTGCAGTATGCCTTTGATCCGGTTTCGGAAGATTACCGGGTGATAGAAGTCAATGCTCGTCTGAGCCGTTCATCGGCACTGGCGTCTAAAGCTACGGGTTATCCGCTGGCTTTCGTAGCTGCCAAACTGGGACTGGGTTATGGACTTGCCGAACTGAAAAATTCTATTACAAAAGTTACTTCTGCTTTCTTTGAACCCGCACTCGATTATGTGGTCTGCAAAATTCCACGTTGGGATTTGGGTAAATTCCACGGAGTATCACGTGAACTGGGTAGCAGCATGAAATCGGTAGGCGAGATTATGTCTATCGGACGGAATTTTGAGGAAGTACTCCAAAAAGGACTTCGAATGGTAGGTCTGGGGATGCATGGGTTTGTGGGAAATAAGGAATTCGAAACCGGAAATGTAGAGAAGGATTTGGCTGTGCCTACCGATCGTCGGATTTTCTTCCTTGCGCAAGCTTTTCACGAAGGATACACAGTGGACCGAATTCACGAACTCACCAAAATAGACAAGTGGTTTCTCTATAAATTGCAGCAAATAGTGGATATGGAACGGGAACTTTCGGATTTCGATAAGCTGAGTGATTTATCCGACGAACTATTATTGGAAGCAAAAAAGAAAGGGTTTTCTGATTTCCAGATTACACGCATGGTGGTGAAAAGCAATAGCCACGATATGGACGAAGAAACCAAAAAAGCACGTGAATACCGCAAAAGTCGCGGAATATTCCCGGTAGTGAAGCAAATAGATACCCTGGCTGCCGAATATCCGGCATTGACCAATTATCTGTATGTGACTTACAACGGCACTACCACCGATGTGCATTACATGGGCGATCACCGCTCGGTAGTGGTACTGGGATCGGGTGCCTATCGCATTGGTTCCTCGGTGGAATTCGACTGGTGCGGGGTGAATGCGCTCACCACTATCCGAAATCAGGGACTTCGGTCGGTGATGATTAATTATAACCCCGAAACGGTATCGACCGATTACGATATGTGTGACCGGCTTTATTTTGACGAGTTGACATACGAACGTGTCATGGACATTCTGGAAGCCGAAAATCCAATGGGCACCATTGTATCAACCGGCGGACAAATCCCTAATAACCTGGCCATGAAACTTGCCGCTGCCAATATGCGAATTTTGGGAACACAGGCAGAGGATATTGACAGGGCTGAGGACAGGAATAAATTCTCAGCAATGCTCGACGAATTGAAAATAGATCAGCCACGCTGGCAGGAACTTACCACCTACAGCGATGTAACCAGATTTGTAAAAGACATTGGTTTCCCCGTTTTGGTGCGTCCTTCGTACGTACTATCAGGAGCAGCCATGAATGTTTGCTACGATGAAACTCAGCTTAAAGCATTCCTCGATCTGGCTACCGAAGTTTCCAAAAAACATCCCGTGGTTATTTCCGAATTTCTGGAGCGTTGCAAGGAAATTGAAATTGATGCGGTGGCCGAAAAAGGCGAAATAGTGGTGTATGCCATTTCGGAGCATGTTGAATATGCCGGCGTTCATTCAGGTGATGCCACCACACAGTTTCCTCCGCAAAAAATTTATGTGGAAACCATTCGCAGGATAAAAAATATTGCCCGAGAGATAGCTTCTTCACTCAATATTTCCGGACCGTTTAATATCCAGTTTTTGGCACGGGATAATTATATCAAGGTGATTGAGTGCAATCTTCGTTCATCGCGCAGCTTCCCTTTTGTGTCCAAAGTATTGAAAATCAACTTTATTGATCTGGCTACCAAAGTCATGCTTGGAATATCGGTTGAGAAACCGGAGAAGTCGGCCTTCGACTTGGATTATGTGGGTATCAAGGCATCGCAGTTTTCATTTACCCGCTTACAGCATGCCGATCCGGTGCTGAGTGTGGATATGACATCTACGGGTGAAGTGGGCTGCATCGGCGACAGTTTTTCCGAAGCAATTCTCAAATCACTGCTGTCGGTAGGCTATCGCATTCCCCAAAAACGGATTATGATTTCTTCGGGTACTACCAAGTCGAAAGTGGATTTGCTCGATGCCTGCAAGCTCCTCGATGAGAAAGGCTATGAACTCTATGCAACCCTGGGCACCCAAAAATTTCTGAAAGATAATGGTGTAAAAGCGATTGCCGTGAACTGGCCCGACGAAGAGGGCGATTACAATATCAAAGAGATGATTGCCAACAAGAAATTCGATTTGATTATCAATATACCCAAAGACCTCAGTCGCCGCGAGCTTACCAACGGATACATAATCCGCCGCAGTGCCATCGATTTCAATATCCCCCTGGTAACCAATGCCCGGTTGGCCTCTGCATTTATTATCGCTTTCTGTACACTGAAAAAAGAGGATATTAAGATAAAAAGCTGGCAGGAATATTAATGAAGTAAGTGCAGGATAGAATGCGCTGAGAACCAAACAGAATACTTTAAATGAATGAGGGACAAGATTATTGCTTGTCCCTCATTTATTTAGTTTTGTTGTTCATTTATTTGTATAGCTTTTTCCGAGGCGATTGTTTCGAGCGCAACTTTTATTTCATCGGCCACCTCATAGTTATAATATGAAAGATGAATGGTATATGAAGAATTGTCGGAACTCCTGATTTTATAGTTTTTACCTACCTGAGTAATGGATTGAATATCTCTCCACCAGATTGTTTTTCCCGGAGTGGAGGCGTCGGGTTTGAGCGATATTTTATCGTTATTGATGACGATATATGGTCTTCTGATTAAGGCTATCACACCCTGAATCAAGTACTTAAAACCAAAGACAGCATAAAAAGCAAGATAAGCCCAGTCGAACTGGTCAAAGGTCTTATGGTTCATTTTGTCAATCATATAATACAAACCTACTGCTATAAATACAATCCCTATAGCAGTGTGTATCAGGCTTTTGTTGTTTTTATCAGCTAAATTTCTCTTTAGTTCCATGGTTTTTTGTTTTGGCAAGTTTATTAGCATTGTAAGTTAAAATCGTGCACCAATTCTCAGATCAATAAACTGGAAATGAATTCGTTTAGCATTGTTAAGACTGGGGTAGGAGGTGTAGCTGTACTGTATTTTTGCAAAATACTGTAAACGGGAGTCGGTATTGAGATTAGTGCCCAGTTCAAACTGTGTCTGGTGTCCCATCACGCCGCCGGCAATATCTTCTATTTTGAGTGTGTTGAGCAGCAACCCATATCCCAGAAAAGGGGTTAATCTTTTATCCCGGTTCAGGTTGTGACGTACCGTCCATCCGTAATTGAGCATCGATATGTCTTTTGATGTGGCGTAGTCAGCAAATAATTTGGTGTAGCCAATAGGTACAGTGAGATAGACAGCCGGTTTTTTACCGTCCAATCCACTCACCTGCCAACCATAGTCAAAAAGTGCGCCCACACCGTGAGTGGCGCTATTACCATTCATTACACCGGAACGATCGATCAGTGAAAATACATTCCGGTAACCCGTTTCAAGACTGAGTTGATGGGGTACTTTGATCATTTTATATTCATCCAGAGTTTGTTGGCTGAAGGTATTTAAAGTAAATATGAATGTTGCCGTGAGAAGGAATACATTTTTTTTCATACGTTGTTTGTTTGTGATGCAGGGCGAAAAAAGTGAAAAATATTAAAATGAATTTTAGCCGGTAGATGTAACTGCTTAGGTTACCATAACTTTTTACCGATTGATTTTGTTCAGATTAATTTGTCGTTTCTGAAAAATAACTGATGTGTACCAATTCTGTCATAGAGATGTATCTATAACAGAAACCGGGTTGTTATATCTTCCGAAACTTCTGATAAGTCAGCACATCTTCGTAGTTGGCGGGTGTTTTAATCCAGTTTTTCAGCTTGCCGTGCAGTTCATAATCATTCTCAAAGAGCTTTCGGCTCACGAGGTTGCTTTCTATAATCTGGACGTATAGTTGGTTTATTTTCAGAAAATTAAATACATACTCCTCCACTGTTTTCAGACTTTCGGTAGCCATTCCCCGACCCGAATATTCTTCAGCAACGTAAAGTCCGAGTGCGATGCGACTGTTGTGAATATCAAAATCAAACAAATCGACAGTTCCCACAGTTTTATTTTCAATTTTGCTCACAATCATCAACCGTATTTGTTTGCTTTCGTAAATGTCAGTGGGTGAGTGGGATATGTAATTTTTCAACTGATATCGTGAATAAGGAGCACGTGTATTACCGGCAATCCATATCGAACTGTCGTTTTCCCACCGGTACAGCAGCTCCAGATCTTCGGGTTCTACCGCCCTCAATACTATCTTATCGTTTTCCAGAAATTTCATGTTAGTCTGCATATTACAATAAAAAACATTTTTTTTATTCAAAACTCAGGTAGGGTTCAATTTTCAGCAGGTCTTCATCCGAAAGTGAGTGCAGTTTCCTTAATTCATCAATATTCTTCAGTTTTCCCCTGTCACGTCTCAATTCATATATTTCTTTTGCCTTGCTGAAAGTAAGGTAGGGATGACTTTTAAGCCTTTCCACACTTGCTTTGTTTATATAAATTTTCGAAATATGGGATGGATCAGTACTAAGAAATGGTTTTATCTGCTCAAATATTTCGGGTTTCATGCCATACACTTCCCGGATTTGTTCCACCGAATGATACCCGCCTAAAATCCGGCGATAGCCCAGTATACTTTTTGCAAATCGCCTGCCTATACCCTTCACAGCAATGAGAGCAGTAGTGTCGGCCGAGTTTAATTCCACGATTGTGGTTTTGCTTTCGGTGAATTGCATAGCCGGTTTTTCGGTTGTTTCGGCTTGTGATTCTTGCCCGGTAGCTTTTCTTTCGGTGGGCTTCATCTCAGCTATCTGAATGTAAGGCATTAACTCTCCGGCTTTTTCGCTGCTGATACCGTACACTTTGCTGAAATCTTCCGCTTTCCTGAATTTTCCGCCTTTGCTGCGATATTTCAGTATGTTTTTGGCAATATAGGGTTTAAGACCCAACCGAACAAATGTGGCCGAATCGGCTGTATTGGGGTCAAATGCAAATAGTTGATAATGGGAGGTTTCGGATGATTTTTTAGTGTATGATTTGTGAAAATCGGGATAATTGTCCCATTGATTTTGGCGGGATCGTTCCTTTTCCGTCAGGCTTGCTTTGAATTTTTCGGCATCCTTCAAAAAAACTGTATTCTCTGTTTTATCATTCTCTTTGATAAAATAGGGCATGAGGAAGGTGGAAAGCAATGCCGCCAATATCAATGCAATAAGCACAATAATGCCTCTGCGCTGACTTTTGGAAAAATAAAAATAATCTTTCCACACCATAATCGGGTTTTTAATTAAAAGGTAAACCGATAAATTAAATTTACTGTTAACAAAATAATTTATCGGTCAACCTGATGATTTAATTAATATGCTCTGGCAAATACTACACGACGGGTTGAAGGTTTGCCGGTAACCATACAGAATCCGGGATCAACCTCGCCGTCAACGGGGATGCATCGGATGGTTGCCTTGGTTTCATTTTTGATAAATTCTTCAGTTTCGGCAGTTCCATCCCAGTGACAGAGCAGAAAACCGCCTTTTTCAATTTCCACCTTGAATTCGTCGTATGAATTGACTTCCCTGGTCACCGAAGTTCGGAAATCAACCGCTTTTTTGAAAATATTATGTTGAATTTCTTTCAGTAAATCGCTGATATACTGCTCCACGCCTTCCATAGCCACTGTTTCTTTGGTCAGTGTATCGCGTCGGGCTATTTCCACGGTTCCGTTTTCGAGATCACGCGCACCCATTGCCAGCCGCACAGGTACACCTTTCAATTCGTATTCAGCAAATTTCCAGCCCGGTTTTTTAGTGTCGTTGTCATCGTATTTTACCGTTATACCCAGTGCTTTGAGTTTCGAAGTAATTTCTTTTACTTTTTCCGAAATGGCATTCAGTTGTTCTTCGTTTTTTAAATAGGTACAATCACTACCTGGAAAGGAGCCAGATTTGGTGGCAAAACCAGCCCGTTGTCGTCGGAATGGGTCATGATAAGCGCTCCCATCAATCGGGTAGAAACACCCCACGAGGTTGCCCACACATAATCCAGCTGATTTTCTTTGTTGACAAATGTGACATCAAATGCTTTGGCAAAATTCTGACCGAGGAAATGCGAAGTTCCGGCTTGCAGGGCTTTACCATCCTGCATCATCGCCTCTATACAATACGTTTCAATGGCACCTGCAAAGCGTTCGTTGGGCGATTTTACGCCACGAAGTACCGGTACAGCCATGAAATTTTCGGCAAAATCGGCATACACATGCAGCATTTTTTCAGCTTCTTCAATGGCTTCGTCGCGGGTGGCATGCGCCGTGTGACCTTCCTGCCACAGAAATTCGGTAGTTCGGAGAAACAGGCGGGTACGCATTTCCCCACGAACTACATTGGCCCACTGATTGACCAGAATAGGCAGATCGCGATAGGATTGAATCCAACCTTTATAAGTATTCCAGATAATGGTTTCTGAAGTCGGACGTACAATAAGTTCTTCTTCGAGTTTGGCTTCGGGGTCAACGATTAGTCCCGTTCCGTTTGGATCTTGTTTCAGCCGGTGATGGGTCACTACCGCGCATTCTTTAGCAAAACCCTCTACATGCTCGGCTTCGCGGCTCAAAAAGGATTTGGGAATAAAAAGTGGAAAATAAGCGTTCTGATGACCGGTTTCCTTGAACATGCGGTCCAGTTCGGCCTGAATTTTTTCCCAGATTGCATAGCCATAAGGTTTTATCACCATGCAACCACGCACAGCCGACGACTCTGCCAGGTCGGCTTTGATTACCAGATCATTATACCACTGCGAGTAATCAACTGCCCGCGAAGTCAGCTCTTTTAGTTCTTTTGCCATAATAATATTTAGAGTATCTTATAATAAACGATTTTTTGAAAACGAAATGCAAAGATATGAATTTCTGAAGTATTTGCCAATATGATAACCCGCTAATGTTGTGAAAAATAGTGCCGACAATCGCACGACCTTGCTTAAAAAAAGCACAGCAATCTTAATTTAATCCAAGGGGATTACGAATGGAAATTAGAAAAATAACTCTGACTGTTTCCATTAAGTGTCTCTTTACTACTTTTATTCCAATAAAAAACTGTACTTTTGTATGAAAATAGAATAGATTACCTACTATATGAGATTTGATGAATTACCTCTCTGCGATGCCGTATTGGATGGCTTGCAGGCTATGAACTTTACTGAAATGACTCCCGTGCAGGAGCAAGCCATACCGGTCATTCTGCAGAAACGTGACCTGATAGCTTGTGCACAGACCGGTACCGGTAAAACAGCAGCATATATACTTCCATTGTTAAATAACCTGCAGACTACGCCGCATACCGACGATGCAGTGAATGCTATCATCATGTCGCCAACCCGTGAGCTGGCTCAACAAATTGATCAGCAAATGGAAGGATTTTCCTACTTTGTACCTACTTCATCGGTCGCAGTGTATGGTGGCAACGATTCGCGGGCATGGGATGTACAGCGCAATGGTCTGCAAAGAGGCGCCGATGTGGTGATTGCCACCCCCGGAAGACTGATTTCTCATTTGAATTTATCAGAAATAGACCTTTCACACGTTAGGTATTTTATTCTGGATGAAGCCGACCGTATGCTTGATATGGGATTTTTTGATGATATCATGCAGATAGTCAACCGACTTCCCAAAGAGCGACAGACTATCATGTTTTCGGCTACCATGCCTGCAAAAATTCGCCAACTGGCCAAAACAATTCTTCGCGATCCGGTAGAGGTGAAAATTGCCATTTCCCGTCCGCCCGACAGCATTATGCAGACAGCCTATATCTGTGAAGAAGGTCAGAAACCTGCCATTATCCGAAACCTCTTTTCCGAAAAATCGCCCGAGAAAGTTATTCTTTTCTCCGGATCGAAGCTAAAAGTGAAGGAAATAACCAAAACACTTCGCAGAATGGGATTGTCGGTGGGCGAGATGCACTCCGACCTGGATCAGGCTCAGCGCGACAGCATCATGCACGAATTCCGCAATAACCGCGTCAATATGCTTATTGCCACCGATATTGTTGCCCGTGGTATCGATATTGACGATATTACACTGGTTATCAATTACGATGTGCCCTGGGAAGTGGAAGATTACGTTCATCGGATAGGTCGTACGGCGCGTGCCGGTGAAAACGGTATGTCAATCACACTCGTAGCACCGGAGGAACAATACCGCTTCAAGCAAATAGAGGATTTTCTTGAAAAAAGTATTTTCAAAATTCCTCTGCCCGAAGGTATCGGCGAAGCACCAGAATATAATCCGGAAGCCAACAGACGGCGTAAAAAACAATTCAGTGCCCCCAAAGGAAATTTCAAAAGAAAGCATCACGGCTCAGGTAAAAGGAATTGATGATACAATTTGACCAATTTCCTTACTTTTGCTAATAATTTCAGAATTATAAAATGTCAAAATATCCCGATTTTTTAAAGGAAGGCGACGAAGTCAGAATTATTTCTCCTTCCGGAGTGATTGACCCCACACTGGTGGATGGTGCCATTATTTTACTCGCTTCGTGGGGATACAAAGCTACCGAAGGTATGTTTACGCGCAATGCTCTCGGACGCTTTGCCGGCAACGAACAGGAACGTTTTACCGACCTGCAGCAGGCGCTTGACGATCCCAATGTGAAAGCCATACTTTGCAGCCGTGGCGGTTACGGACTGGCACAAATCATCGACAGGATCGACTTCAGCCGGTTTGTCAAACATCCCAAATGGGTGATTGGTTTTAGCGATGTGACCATTCTGCATCAGGCCTTGCTCTCCACGGGTATTATCTCCTTACACAGTGCTATGGCCAAGCAGTTTACTGAATTGCCAGCAAAAGCCGAGCCACTGGTTATGATTGAAAATATACTCCGTGGTGATATTCCATCTTACAAAATCACGACCAATAAACACAACCGGTCAGGTATCGGTAAAGGAAAATTAATCGGAGGAAATTTGTCGGTTTTCATGGGAATGCGGGGTACCGGTTATGATTTGCCCTTCAAAAATTCCATTTTATTCATCGAAGATATTGGTGAGAAACCCTATCAGATTGACCGTATGATGCAAAACCTGCGCATCAGTGGCGCATTGTCACAATTATCGGGATTGTTGATCGGGCAGTTTACCGAATACGAAGAAGATCCCGAAATGAATAAAACCCTGTTTCAGATCATTGCCGATGCGGTGAAAGAGTACAATTATCCGGTCTGTTACAATTTTTCGGCAGGTCATGTTGACAATAATTTTCCCCTGTTGATGGGTGCAAATGCCGAACTGAAAGTCACTGACAGAGGAGCTTCACTGTCATTTCAAACCACATTCTGGAAAAAAGCAGGAAATTTATTAAACCTGTAATTTTTTCAGATAAATAAATACAGGTTAGTAACTTATTATTAATCAATAAAATAAAAAAAATATGTTTTCAGGAATAGTAGAAGAATCGGCCACTGTTGTAGCATTAGTACCCGAACAGGAAAACCTGCATCTGACTTTGAACTGTTCGTTTGTCAACGAATTGAAAATTGACCAGAGTGTATCACACAACGGAGTTTGTCTGACGGTAGTGAGCAAAACTGCCGATACTTACACCGTAACAGCCATAAAGGAAACGCTGGAGTGCAGCAATCTGGGTAAATTGAAAGTTGGGGATAAGGTAAATGTGGAACGCAGCATGGTGATGAATGGTCGTCTGGATGGTCATATCGTTCAGGGACATGTAGATCAGACTGCCTGGTGTACCCGCATCGATGAAGCCGATGGCAGCTGGTATTTCACCTTCGAATATGAATTTGATCAGGCCATGGCCCGCAAAGGCTATATGACGGTGGACAAAGGCTCGGTTACTGTCAACGGTGTAAGTCTCACGGTGTGCAATCCGACCAACAATAGTTTTCAGGTGGCCATAATCCCTTACACTTTTGATCACACCAATTTTGGTCAGATTGCTGTTGGAACTTACGTAAATATTGAGTTCGACATTATCGGCAAATACATCAGCCGTATGCTCGAATTTAATAAATAACCGTATTTCAGACTATTTACAGCACAATTTTGAACTATCCTCAATTTATTTTGTTCTACGAATAAATTGAGGATTTATTTTGTCCTTAAATAGAGTTTATCACGTTGATTGTTACTGTTGAAAATGGACGAATTAAAAAAGCAAATCAAAGACTCTTTTTTTAATCCAATACTATACTTTTTGCCGTTACTGATTTTTTTTGTAGTGGATGATATGTTTGGATTAAATATGGCCTGGAAAATTTCCTTCCCCGTTGCTCTGGGTCTTGTGTTTTACGTTTACCTGAGTTATAATCGCTTGTTTTTGTGGCATTTAATGCTTTCGGTAGGATATGTTCTTATCGGACTTATTGTCAGTCTTATTCCCGCCAGGTATGAAATGAGAGGATTATATCAGTTTGCCGACGAATTTTTATTCCTCGGGATGATGTGCTTTTTTATTTTCCGAAAGTCATTCCTGGAAAAAGTTGCAAGCAAAGCCTTACCATACGAAATGCCGATGTCAAATAACGTGAATGAACTTTATCGCATCGTTAAGTATCTTATGGTTATCGTTTCAACGTATATGCTTGTCCGGGTTTTGTACTTTTTTGGCATTATCAATATGACTGAAAATCAGTTGCAGGATATCCAAATGGTTTATTACTATTGTTTCATTGTGTTGGGACTTTACGAAACCATTCGTGTGCTTATCGTACGTTATCGGTTGCTACACGAAGACTGGCTTCCGATAATTGACGATAAGGGAAAGGTGACAGGAAGCAGTCAGTATTTTCATGATCTTACAGAAAGAAAACACATGCATCCGGTGGTCAGGCTGCATTTTATTGACAATGGTGTTATCTTTCTTCGGCAACGGAAATCCCATGACAACACTGATGCCTCACTTTGGGATACACCTGTGAGCCGCCATGTTCGTTTGGGCGAATCGGTCGAACAGAGTTTACGATATAAATCCAAACAATACTATAACATCGAACCAAAGAAATTCTTTTTCCTCACAAATTACAAACTTGAGAATAAGTCCGAGTATCAGTTTGTATATCTGTTTGTGTTATGCAAAATAGATGGCATTGAACTCAATAAGGATAAAGTACAGGCTACCAAATGGTGGACTGTAAATCAGATTGAGGATAATCTCAACACAGGTATTTTCACCGAACGATTTATAAAGGAATTTGAATTGCTCAAGAGGAGCGGACTGCTCGAACACGAAAGTTGTAATTGTGAATGTGCACTGAAAGGCATGATTAAGAGCCGTTTAATTGACGGAAATACCGGAAGAGGCGCACAGAATTCAGCCTGCTAAGGTTTCACTTTTATTTTCGTGGGAAATGATAATATATATATGCTTACACCCAAAGCAATACCCGCAAGCATTACCTGCAAATACCATTTTTCATTGACAACAAAAAAAATGCTGTACAACATTACCAACCACATGGTGCTGATGGATAAAATCTTTATATTAAGTGGTATGGACTTATCTTCTCTGAAACTGCGAATATATTCACCAAATATCTTGTGATTCAAGAGCCAGTCATATAGCTTCTGAGAACTGCGGGCATAAAGAGCAGCTGACAAAAGCAGAAAAGGGGTTGTTGGCAGGACAGGCAAAAAAACGCCAAGAATAGCTAAACCCAAGCAGATGGAACCGAGTATGACGAGTAATATTTTTTTCATTCAGCGTGCAAAGTTATAAAAATAACGGATTGTTTTGCTTCCCTTTTTATTTTATCTTTGTACTCCCAATTTAAACATTTCAAAATAATTAATAACCAATAAAACAGACACCAACTATATGGCTGATGATAAAAAAGTGATTTTCTCGATGGTAGGAGTGAGCAAGCTGTATCCACCTCAGAAAAAAGTATTAAACGATATCTATTTATCCTTCTTTTATGGTGCTAAAATAGGTATTATCGGGTTGAACGGTTCGGGAAAATCTACGCTGATGAAAATTATAGCCGGCGTCGAAAAATCATTTCAGGGCGAGGTTGTTTTCTCGCCCGGTTACTCCATAGGCTATCTGGAACAGGAACCGGTGCTCGACCCCAACAAAACTGTAAAAGAAATTGTACAGGAAGGAACGCAGGAAGTGGTGGATATGCTGGCCGAATTTGACCAGATTAATGAGAAGTTTGCCGATCCCGATGCTGATTTCGATAAACTGATAATCCGTCAGGGCGAATTGCAGGAATTGCTCGATCATGCCGATGCATGGAATCTCGACAATAAGCTGGACCGCGCAATGGATGCTCTGCGATGTCCTCCCGAGGATGCACTGGTCAAAAACCTGTCGGGTGGTGAACGCCGCCGGGTGGCTTTGTGCCGCCTCTTGCTCCGTCAGCCCGATATTTTGCTACTCGACGAACCGACCAACCACCTCGATGCCGAATCGGTTGAATGGCTCGAACATTACCTGCACAACTATGCCGGTACAGTCATTGCCATTACTCACGACCGTTATTTTCTGGATAATGTAGCCGGTTGGATACTTGAACTGGACAGGGGAGAAGGTATTCCATGGAAAGGAAACTATTCATCGTGGCTGGAACAAAAGACTACGCGAATGGCAATGGAAGAAAAACAGGTCAGCAAACGCCGCAAGACCCTGGAACGTGAACTGGAATGGGTGAGAATGGCTCCCAAAGCCCGCCAGGCCAAAGGAAAAGCCCGTCTGGAAGCTTACGACAGATTATTGAACGAAGACGAAAAAGAACGCGAAGATAAACTTGAATTATTCATACCCAACGGACCTCGTCTGGGAAATAAAGTGGTCGAGGCTATTGACGTTTCAAAAGCATTCGGCGATAAATTGCTGTTCGAGAATCTCAACTTTATGCTGCCACCCAACGGAATTGTGGGAATAATTGGTCCGAATGGTGCCGGTAAAACTACGTTGTTCCGCCTGATGATGGGGCTCGAAAAAGTGGACAAAGGAACTTTTGAAACCGGTGAAACCGTAAAGATTGGTTACGTGGATCAAAGTCACACCGATATAGATCCTCAGAAATCGGTATATCAGGTCATTTCGGGCGGAACGGAATTTATACGCGTAGCAGGTAAAGATATCAATGCGCGGGCGTATCTGTCGCGTTTTAACTTTACAGGTGGTGATCAGGAAAAACTCTGCGGCGTACTATCCGGAGGTGAAAGAAACCGCCTTCACCTGGCACTGACACTCAAATCGGAAGCCAATGTACTTCTGCTCGACGAACCTACCAATGATATAGACGTTAATACACTAAGGGCATTGGAAGAGGGACTCGAAAATTTTGCCGGTTGTGCCGTTGTTATCAGTCACGACCGCTGGTTTCTCGACCGCATCTGTACCCATATCATTGCCTTCGAAGGAGACTCACAGGTATTTGTATTCCAGGGAGGATATACTGATTATGAGGAAAATAAAAAGCAACGATTGGGCGATAGCGGCGAACCTAAACGCATCCGATACAAAAAGTTGATAGTATAACGAATAAAAAAAAATCCATCAAAATATGATGGATTTTTTTGTTATTCAATGTTGAAAGCCAGCGTAATCATCCGGGTGGTGAGTTTTGAAATGGCATCCGTTGGTCCCGGACCACTCGCAGGTGCTGTATCTCTCATAGCTGTAGGGGTAATTACATTGCTGACACCAACTGCAAATTTCAAAACGGGTGACAGTTTGAAAAACGGAAAATACAGATCGCAGCCAACTCCTGCTTCAACCAGCGCATCAAAGGGATTTAACAAGACCGCCCGCTCTTTATTCCGACCCCAGTCCATCCACAATCCGCCACCGGCCAGCACATACGGACGATAATTGTCTTTTCGCTCGGAGCTATATTTTATATACAATGGTAAATATAAGGGCACCGAAAGAATCTGAGCCGGATCATAATTCTTATAATTCAAGGTACGTTGGCTCAACATCAGGGTAGGAGTGAAGCGAAGATTGAAATAGCGGTTGAGGCGAAGGTCGCTGATAGCTCCTACCGAAAAACCCGGTGCTACGGCGGTTACACTTACATCCTTATTGATATCGGCCGGCACAACAGCAAAATCCATAAAATTCAACCCCAGTGCATAGCCAAAATGCAGCGGTTTATCATCCACATACGGCAGATTGCCCTGAGCATTACTCCCACCAATAAAGAAAAAAACTGAGAATATAACTAATAAAAATTTCTTTGAAAATATCCTGTTCATTTATTTTTTAGTTCGTTTGATTTCAAAACGCCGAATCAACTTGTTTATTGTAATACAGCAGTTTAAAACAAACAAATTTTCACCGGATAAGGATGAAAATTTGTTAGATTTTGTTTACTGAAACCCGATTTATTTCAGGGTTTGTTTTACTTCTATCTCTTCGTAACTTTCAATCATGTCGCCCACCTGTATATCGTTGAAATTTTTCAGGTTAAGACCACATTCAAAGTTTACGCCCACTTCTTTCACATCATCCTTGAAGCGTTTGAGCGAATCCAGATCGCCGGTAAATACTACAATGCCATCGCGGATAAGATGCACTTTGTTGTTGCGTTTTACTTTTCCTTCACGCACAATACAACCGGCCACAGTTCCAACTTTGGTGATTTTGAAAACCTCCAGTACTTCGATGGTAGCTGTAACCACTTCCTTGATTTCGGGCGAAAGCATACCTTCCATGGCCGATTTTATCTCTTCGATAGCATCGTAAATGATGGAATAAAGCCGGATGTCAATTTCCTCTTTTTCAGCTAATTTTCGTGCCGATACACTTGGACGAACCTGGAAACCAACAATAATTGCGTTGGAGGCTGCAGCAAGAAGAATGTCCGAATCAGAAATAGCTCCAACTGCTTTATGGATAACGTTAACCTGTATATGTGGTGTTGATAGTTTGAGCAATGAGTCGGAGAGAGCTTCAATTGAACCGTCTACGTCACCCTTGACAATAATATTAAGCTCTTTAAAGTCGCCCAAAGCAATACGACGACCAAGTTCGTCCAGAGTAAAGTGTTTCTTGGTACGAATGCTTTGTTCACGTTGAAGTTGTTCGCGCTTGTTGGCTATTTCGCGGGCTTCCTGTTCGCTTTCCACCACGTTGAAGGTGTCACCGGCTTGCGGAGCTCCGTTCAAACCCAGGATAAGTACGGGTTCAGAGGGTTTTGCTTCATTCAGACGCTGATTTCTTTCATTGAACATGGCTTTAATTTTACCATGATTAATACCGGCTAATACGATATCACCCTGACGGAGTGTACCATTTTGTACCAGAACAGTGGCAACGTATCCGCGACCCTTATCCAGCGATGATTCGATAATGGAACCAATCGCCCGACGGTTAGGATTTGCTTTCAAATCGAGCATTTCGGCTTCAAGAAGCACTTTTTCAAGCAGTTCCTTTACGCCAAGTCCTTTTTTGGCCGAGATATCCTGTGACTGGTATTTACCGCCCCATTCTTCCACCAGATAATTCATGTTGGCAAGCGTTTCCTTAATCTTTTCTGGGTTTGCGCCCGGTTTGTCTATCTTATTGATAGCAAATACAATAGGGACATTGGCAGCTACAGCATGGTTGATGGCTTCTCTGGTTTGAGGCATTACGTCATCATCTGCCGCCACTATGATAATGGCAATATCGGTAATCTTTGCACCACGTGCACGCATGGCTGTAAATGCTTCGTGACCCGGAGTATCCAGGAATGTAATTCGCTGACCGTTGTCAAGTTTCACATTATAAGCACCAATATGCTGGGTGATACCTCCGGCTTCACCGGCTATTACATTTGTTTTACGGATATAGTCGAGCAACGATGTTTTACCATGATCCACGTGTCCCATCACCGTTACAATCGGGGAACGGAATTCGAGATCTTCTTCACTGTCAGCACCTTCTGATTCGGCTAATGCTTCTATCACATCCTGGCTTACATATTCGGTCTTGAAACCAAACTCATCGGCTACTATGTTGATGGTTTCGGCATCCAAACGCTGATTGATGGATACCATCATCCCAATACTCATGCAGGTACGGATAACCTCATTGACAGAGATGTTCATCATGGTAGCCAATTCGCTTACCGTTACGAATTCGGTAAGTTTCAATACGTTTTCTTCGCTCTTATCGCGGTCAAATTGTTCCTGAAGTTTGGCACTTACTATATCGCGCTTGTCACGACGGTATTTTGAACCTTTTCCCCGTTTGTTGTTGGCTTTTGAAAGCCGTGCTAATGTTTCCTTTATTTGTTTTTGAACATCTTCTTCGTTAACTACCGTTTTTATCGGTTTTTTGAAATGTTCTTTTTTGGTAGCTTGTTTTTTGCTGAAGTCAAGCGGTTCTGGCTTATTGATATCTACCCGCTGGGTGTTTATCCTTTTCCTTTTTGCTCCTTTGGCATCGGTTTTGACTTCTGCTTTTGGCTCAATTTTGACATCTTTGACCGGTTCACCTTTTTTGGGTTTGCCATCCACGTAGTTTTTCAGACGCTCATCACGTTCTTTTTTCTTTTGCTCCTTTGTTTTGGATTTTGGCCTGGTACTCTGATTAAGGCTGTCCAGATCTATGGAACCAATTACAACAGGTGTGGGAGTAATTCCACGTTTTCCAATCCGGTATATTTCCTCCTCTTTTTCGTCTTCCTCCTCTTCCTCCTCCACATTGGTTGTTTCTATAACGGGTTTGGGTGCAACAGGTTTTTCTTCTTCCTTTTTCTTTATTTCAATAATCCGCTTTTCAGTTGCAGGCTCAGTAATTACTTCTTCTTTGAGTTTACTTTCACTTGATTCGGGCGGTGTAGTTGTTATTGTCTCTGTTTGGACTACTTTTACTTCAGGTATTTCAACCGGTTTTTCCTCTTTTGGAAGAGCGTCGGATGCCGGTTTAATGTCTGGCTGCGCGACAACAGGAGCTGCTTTTGGCTCTGCAACCGGTTCGGGTTTTTGAACTTTTGGAGTAGCTGGAGGAGTTGGTTTTGGTTTATCTAAATCAATATGTCCAACTTCTTTGATATGCGGACGCAGATCGCTCGAAACGGTGGTCGGGATCATCTCTTCCTTTTTCTCCGGTTTCTTCTGAAAACCTTCCAAAGCAATAGTTTCAGCTTTTTCTTTGGCCTGACGTTCCTGGCTCAAACGCTCAGATTCCAACTTCAAAGCCATGTCTTTGTTAAACTCTTTGGCGAGCAACAAATGTTCTTCATCGCTAATCTTTGAATTCGGGTCTGCAGCTATTTTATGCCCTTTTTTGGCAAGGAATTCCACTGCCGTAGCCATTCCCACATTTAAATCCTTACAAGCTTTACTTAATCTGATAGACATATTATTTAATTACAGTTTTTTTCTAAAGTAAAATATTTCAAAACAGCAGGTCTGAAATAGTTGGTATTCTCTTAATTTATTGTTTTTTAATCTTCAAATTCGGAAGATAATATAGCCCGCACTTCGTCGATAGTTTCTTCTTCAAAGTCGGTACGACGTATGAGGTCTTCACGGGGAATAGACAGTACGCTTTTTGCGGTGTCGCAACCGATAGCTTTCAGGGCATCTATTATCCACTGATCAATTTCATCGGAGAATTCATCCAGGTAGATATCTTCTTCGTTTTGAGTTTCATCGATATCGCGGAATACATCCAGGGTGTATCCTGTAAGCATACTTGCCAGTTTGATGTTGAGACCGTTTTTACCGATAGCCTGCGAAACTTCTTCGGGTTTCAGGTAAATTTCAGCTTTCTTGTCAGCTTCATTCAACCGAATTGAGGTGATTTTGGCAGGACTAAGTGAGCGTGCAATAAATAGGCTTAAGTTATTGGTATAATTAATAACGTCGATATTTTCGTTGCGCAGTTCGCGCACAATGCCGTGAATACGTGAACCCTTTACGCCTACGCAGGCACCTACCGGGTCAATTCTTTCGTCGTATGACTCTACAGCTACTTTAGCTCTTTCTCCTGGGATGCGGGCAATTTTTTTGATTGTGATCAGTCCGTCGTGTATCTCGGGTACTTCGAGTTCAAACAGTCGTTGGAGGAAAACGGGTGAAGTACGTGAAAGGATGATTTTTGGATTGTTGTTTTTATTTTCAACCATTGCCACCACTGCGCGTACGGTTTCACCCTTGCGGTAAAAATCGGTGGGAATTTGCTCTGCTTTAGGCAGATAAAGTTCATTACCGTCCTCATCCATCAGCAGCATTTCCTTTTTCCAGATCTGATATAGTTCAGCACTTACTATTTCGCCAACTTTCTCGCTGTATTTTACATAAAGGCTGTCTTTTTGAAGTTCCAGAATTTTTGATGCCAACGTTTGACGTAATGTAAGAATGGCACGTCTTCCAAAACCAAAAAAATCAACCGTATCGGTTACTTCTTCGCCCAATTGGTAGTCTTCATCTATTTTCTGAGCATCCGACAGCCTGATTTCCATATTTTCGTTTGTCAGTTCGTCATCGGCTACAACGGTGCGATTGCGATAAATTTCGAAGTCGCCCTTGTCGGGGTTGATGATGACGTCAAAATTTTCGTCGGTTCCGTAGGTTTTTGAAATCACGTTGCGGAAAGATTCTTCCATTACACTGATAAGAGTACTTCTGTCAATGTTTTTAAGTTCTTTGAATTCGGAGAAGGTATCAATCAAATTGATGTTTTCTTTTTTGCTCATGGCTTATTTGAATCGGATAATGTATTTAGTTGTTTTAATATTAGTATATGGAATTTCTGTTTCTTCCACAATAGTTGTTTTGCGTTTTGCACCCTCTGGTTTCACCAGCTTTTCCTGTTGCAGTATAATTTTTGCGTCATCACAAAGCATCAAAATTCCTGTAAGTTTTTTACCATCTTTGGTAAGTACTTCCACTTCGTTACCGAGATTTTTTTCGTATTGTTTCAGCACCTTAAAAGGCTCGGTTAGACCAGCTGAGGCCACTTCCAGTTCATAATCTTCGATTTCGCGGTCAAGATTTGCTTCTATATGACGGTTCAGTTCAGCACAGAAGTCAATAGAAACCCCTTCGAATGAATCAATCTCTACCAAAATGCGGTTGTCATTTGATACTTTCAGATCTACAAGATAATATCCCGTGTTTTCTAAAAATGCCTCAACCAACTGTATTACAGTGTCTTTTAATATCATTTTTTTTGGATTTTATAACAAAGAAGGGGACTTTTTTGTCCCCCTCACGTTGCTCTATTTCGGATGCAAAAGTACGAATAATTTTTTAATTCACAATAGATTATCGAAAATGATTGATAAAGATATTGAATTTTCAGTCAATTTTTCTACTTTTGCAGTCTGAAATTACAAACATATTATTTTATTTATATGGGAAGAGCATTTGAATACAGAAAAGCTACCAAAATGAAACGATGGGGGAATATGGCCCGCGTTTTCACCAAGTTAGGCAAACAAATTACTATTGCTGTTCGTGAGAGTGGCCCCGATGCGGATACAAATCCCCGATTACGCGTGCTGATGCAGCAGGCTAAAAAGGAGAATATGCCGAAGGATAACGTGGAAAGAGCGATAAAAAAAGCAACTTCGCGCGATGAGGCCGATTATAAGGAGATGGTGTATGAGGGCTACGGACCGCATGGCATTGCCATAGTAGTAGAAACTGCTACCGACAATCCCACACGCACAGTGGCCAATATTCGCAGTTATCTGAACCGTCACGGTGGCTCACTGGGCACTTCCGGTTCGCTGGAGTTTCTTTTTGATCATAAATCGGTATTTCACATTGCCAAAAAAGAGGGTGTGGAACTCGATGATCTGGAACTGGAACTGATTGATTTCGGAGTGGACGAACTGGTGGAAGATGAGGATGAAATTGTTCTTTATGGTGAATATACCTCTTATTCGGCTATTCAGAAATACCTCGAAGAACATGGTTACGAAATTACCACCGCTGAATTTGAACGAATTCCAAACGACCTGAAACACCTGACTGAAGAACAGCGCGCTTCAATCCATAAATTACTTGAAAAGATAGAGGATGACGATGATGTTCAGAACGTATTTCACAATATGGCGGAGGAGGACTAAATTTTCTACCGGATTAAAAAAAGGAAAGCGTATGCTTTCCTTTTTTTAATTCATTTAATACTGTTCGCTTTCGTTGGGGAAATCGGCTGATTTTACGTCGGCCACGTAGTTTTTGATGGCAGCATCCATTGTGTCGGCCAGGTTGGCGTAACGGCGTAAAAAACGGGGCGAAAATCCTTTGGTTAGTCCCAGCATATCGTGAACCACGAGAACCTGTCCGTCGACACCACCTCCGGCACCGATCCCGATTACCGGAATTTTCAGCTCATTAGCCACTTTTTCGGCTAATTTTGCAGGAATTTTTTCGAGTACCAGGGAACAGCATCCGGCATCTTCGAGAAAATGAGCATCCCTGAGCAGTTTTTTAACTTCTGCTTCTTCTTTGGCTCTGACTGTGTACGAGCCATATTTGTTGATAGACTGGGGCATAAGGCCAAGGTGTCCCATGATGGGAATACCTGCTGTGAGTATTCTCGTAATGGATTCGGCAATCTCTTCACCGCCTTCGAGTTTGATGCAGTCGGCGTGAGTTTCTTTCATCACCCGGATAGCCGAAGCTACCGCAATATCAGCATTACCCTGATAGCTCCCGAAAGGCATATCCACTACCACCAAAGCCCGTTGAACAGCTTTAGCCACAGATTTTCCCATGAATATCATCTGGTCCAGCGTCATTGGAAGTGTGGTAGTATTGCCACACATGACATTGGAAGCCGAATCGCCAACGAGTATAACATCTGTTCCGGCCTGATCAACTATGCTTGCCATGGTGTAATCGTAGGCGGTAAGCATACTGATTTTTTCGCCCCTTTTTTTCATTTCCATCAGGCGATAAGTGGTTACTTTTCGCGTGTCTTCGCTATGTACTGACATATTCTTATTTTTTAGATTGATAATTACAGCATGCAAAGTTATAAATAATATTCAACTTGTCTTTCGTATTAAAACTTTAAATACTGGCTTACTGTTTTTTCATTGGTGTTGTGTTCAGAAATTAATTATTAATTGTTTTACGGGATGTTTTGATTAATTTTACCAATTAAATAAGAGCTTTAAATAGGATTATATTTGTTGTTCCGATGCTGCTATTTAAAGCTATAAATATCAGAATAATAATTCCTGTAATATATAAATTGAAATAAATATTGATTATATGATTAAAGCTATATTTTTTGACATTGACGGCACACTGGTAAGTTTCGAGACTCACCGCATACCACCTTCAGCTAGGAATGCAATAAAAGGATTGCAGCAAAAAGGAATAAAGATTTTTGTGGCAACGGGTCGTCATACGTCGGCTATCAATAACTTGGAAGATATACGGTTTGATGGATATATTTCAATTAACGGAGGTTATTGCACAGTTGAAAACAACAAATGTATTTACAAGAATCATATCCCGAAAAGTGATATAGAAGCGCTTGTTGACTTTCAGAAGAAAAATCCCTTTCCATGTTTGATCATGGAGGAAGAGGAAATGTTCATCAATTATCACAACCGCGATGTAGATCATATGCTGAAAATGCTTGATTTTCCAAAAATTAAAGTTCGTGCCCTCAGGGAATCGCTCCATTCGGATGTTTTACAGGTGGTTTCATTCTTCACCGAAGACAGAGAAAAAGACATTATGGCTATACTTCCCGGCTGCGAATCAACACGATGGTATCCGCTATTCACCGATATTATTCCACAGGGAAGTCACAAAGGCGTTGGTATGGATAAAATCTTAGCGTATTATAACATCTTACCTGATGAAACGATGGCATTCGGCGATGGCGGCAATGATATGACTATGTTGCGTCAGGCCGGTACAGGCATTGCCATGGGAAATGCCGAAGATAAGGTGAAAGCCATTGCCGACTATGTAACCGATACTGTGGATGCCCACGGTATATATAAAGCCCTGAAAAATTTTGGAGTATTATAAAAATAATCTTAGAAATAATAACCTGCACTCACGTAAGGATAAATCTCTTTCGTACGGTCGGAATAGTTCAACCGGAGCGTAATCGGACCGATCAGGGTATTGTAAAAATATCCTAACGATCCGCCAAAAATGGCATTACCTTTCAATATCTGCAGCGGATTATCATGTTGCAGGGTGTAGTTTAGTTCCAGTTGTACCCCGTGGTTTTTATTGATATTGTATTTGAGATTCACTTGCGTTTTCACCACCGACTTTTTGAAAATTTCCATTCCCTGCAATCCCTGTAATGATATTTGCTGGTTGACATATTGATTGTCCCACTGCCCACCAACAAGGTTTGAATAAATGAAAGGTACCGTGTCGCTCACGATTATTCGTCCGTCAATATGGGGAGACAATGTAAATTTCCTGCTTATTTCAATGGGTTTGAAAAATGTAAAACTAAACGCCTGCATGGGATTTTTTCCTTCAAGTTGATAAAAATTATTGGTGGTAATGGCGTATTTGAAATTGAAATACATGCCTTTAGTAGGAGAGTTGATGTTGTTGAGATTATCATAACTGCCACTCAACAAGTAATTTATATAAGGTTTGGTTTCAAGGTTTAACTCAGGTTGTCGGGCATTTTTAAGCTCATACAGGTAGTAAAAATGATCAATATTGGCTCCGAGTTGAAGTTTGATATTGTAGAAATAAAACTCACTAAAGTTTACATTGATACTATTCTGATAAAATCCAAGGTTATAAGCGAGTTTGCCCTTGTCAAATATGTTTATGTCATTTTTAGCTGTTTTTATTTTTACACCTCCTTTGTGAAGCACAGTGCGGTTAAGCGAATAATCAACCATCAGGTAGGGATTTTTGTTCAGTCGGGCAGTAACCCCGAAAGTAGAATTCAACGAAGTGTTCAGTCTGATGGTAGTGTTAAGCAGAATAGATGCCAGATCTTGTGTATCGAACCGGATACCGACATTCAGATTGCGAATATTTTTCTTTTCAACTTCCAGCACAAGATCATAGGGTGGTCTGGTATTTTCGAGGCGATAGTGCACCCGCGAAAAAAGATCGGTACCGTAAAGTTGTGCAACTGTATTCTGTAATTCAGAACGTGTAATTTTGGGCTTAATATGCACCCTTTTAAGCACCAGCTGTTCATCAGTGGCCGATAATCCTTCGATATGCACACTTCGGAGCAGCAAAGTATCTGAAGCGATATAAGGATTATGAATCTGGGGGGTGAGATTTCGGTCTGAAATTCCAAGATTGTTTTTCAACTCCATCAATTCGTCCCATTTCTTCCGTGCTGTTGTTTCCCCTTTAAGCAGAATACTGTCAATTTCGTCCATTCTGAAACTGGCACTGTTATATTTGCCCAGATTTATCCGAATAGCAAGATTTGTATTGCGGAGATTTTCCTCATATTTTTCTTTTCCTAAGAAATTTTCCCATTGGTGAGTTAGCTCCAGCACCGACCCGGCATCTTTTTCCAATTTTTTCTCATCTTTTTCGAAACTGATGCCGATAACGATATCGGCACCCATCCTTTTGACCACATCTACCGGATAATTATTGAGAATACCACCATCAACAAGGAGCATTGTATCGAGCTTTACAGGACTGAAAATACCGGGAATAGCCATACTCGATCGTAAAGCAATGGGTAGAGAACCGCGGGTAAAAACAACTTCCTTTCCGGTTTTCGCATCGGCAGCCACGCAGCTGAAAGGGATGGGCAATTTACTGAAGTTCATTTCTTCGTGATAACCGGTAGTGACGTCGAGTAAAAGATTAAGAATATTCTGACCTTCAACAATACCGGAAGGTAATTTAATGCCCTCTTTAGCATAGTTGATTGTAAAAATATAGTTTTGAGCTTTTTCCCTTTCCGATCCTGATAAATTGTATCGGTACACATCATCGGTGAGCAGGTGCATCCAGTCTTGTTTGTGAATAAGCGAGTCGAGCGCCCGGGCGTCATATCCGATGCTGTAAAGTCCACCTACAATAGCACCCATACTTGTACCGGCTATGTAATCAATGGGAATTCCAGCTTCTTCAATTATTTTGAGTGCTCCCACATGTGCAAAACCTTTGGCACCACCACCCATCAATACTACGCCAACTTTTTTGCGCTGACTGATAGCCGGCGATAGAAAAATCAGGAACGAAAAAAGAAAAAGCAGCAGTTTTCTCATTTGGATATTACTGAACGATATATTTAAAAGCATGGTGTGCATACACTATATATAACTCAAAATCAGTTGATTTGTTTTATAATTAACAACAATCAGAAGCCATTTTATTATGAAGAAATAATAAGCTTATGATCTTGACAATTCACTTTTCGGAACTATCATCCGGATAGCATCGGTCAGAATACTCACCGTGCAATTATGTGCACCGGGAACAATAATACCGTCTGCTTCGACCTGTATGCTTTCGCTGCATTTCACACCGATGACATCTGTTCGGTACGATTTTATTACGGGATGTTTGGTGATTTTGCCGTTGAAAATTAATGGCAAAGCAGTAATGATATCTTTGAAGGTAGGTTTTTCAACAACAATCATATCAAAAACTCCATCGTAGGGCAGGGCAGAAGGATTTTGCCTGATACCGCCACCGCTGAAGCATCCGTTAGCTATATTCATGGTGAAGAGTTTCAAACTATGCTTTATACGGTTAATGGTAATGTCAGCATCTGTCGATTTGTATCTGAAAACTGCTGCCAATAAAGCGATGGTGTAGAGAAATGAAAAACTTCCGGTGTACTTTTTCAGCCTGTGAGTTAGATTGGTAACTTCGCCATCGAGGCCAAACCCTACGGAATTGATAAAAAAACGGGTGTCGGGAACACCATCCACTACATAATCAATTTTTCCTATATCAATGAGTTGTACATTGTTCTGAAGGAACACCGACATGGATTTTTTGTCGTTTTTTCTCAGTTTCCAAAACCGCCCCCAGTCGTTTCCGGTGCCGCGTGGAATTAATGCTAT
The DNA here is from genome assembly GCA_937870645.1 of uncultured Paludibacter sp. Lineage (GTDB taxonomy): Bacteria > Bacteroidota > Bacteroidia > Bacteroidales > Paludibacteraceae > UPXZ01. Next base: position 31,402 of record CALMZF010000035.1, read on the forward strand.
TCTGATACCGGATGTATCACCGGTGTTGGCTGCGAATATACCGTTAATAACTTCACTTATTGATCCGTCGCCGCCTAAAACAAGAAAATTTACACATCCACGACGGGTATAGTGTTTTGCTATTTCAATGGCATGTCCCGAGTATTCTGTTTCTTTGTAAATGAAGGGAATACCTGCCTGATTGAGCGTGTGAATGATAAATTCCCGCTGTTTTGGCAGTTTCCTTATTCCGGCTTTCGGATTGGTAATAACCAGCCAGTGATTATCTGTAATAATTTCTTCAGACATTGAGAGGCCCCTCCAAACCTCCCCAAAGGGGAGGATTATGCTAATTAAATTAAAATATTATAGTGAAAAAAACGTAATATTAATACAATACTGATACAGTTGTAATTGATAGTGAGTAAGTTGTGAGGTGAAACTTTGAAACAAAAAAATAATTTCTAAATTCACATTATGTTTTAGAGTGACTTTTTCCCCTTTAGGGGGTCAGGGGGCCCGTCATCAAATACAAATCAACCAACGTTAGTGCAGCCATTGCCTCTACTATGGGCACAGCACGGGGCAGTACGCACGGGTCGTGTCTCCCTTTGGCTTCAAGTTCCACAGCATTCAGGTCTTTATCGAGTGTGTTTTGTTTTATCGAAATGGTGGCTACCGGTTTGAAAAGCACGCGGAAATAAATATCCTCACCATTGCTGATGCCGCCCTGAATACCTCCGGAATTGTTCGTTTTGGTGGTAACTCTTTCACCTTCTTTGATGAAAGCATCATTCATTTCGGCACCGGTGAGGTGTACGCCTTCAAAACCACGACCGTAATCAAAGCCGTGTGTGGCATTAATATTCAGCATGGCATTGGCCAGTCGTGCTTGCAGTTTGTCAAAAACCGGTTCTCCCCAGCCTACCGGAGCACCACTGATCACACAACTGATAATGCCGCCAATGGAATTTCCGTCTTTTCGTAATTCATCAATGTAGGCTATCATTTTCTGAGCGGTGGCAGGTTCGGGACAACGGACTATATTACTCTCAATCAACGATAAATTGAGATTTTCGTAAGATTTGCCAACGGCTATATGTCCCACCTGCGACGTGTAAGCTGTAATATCCACTCCCTGTTGTTTCAGCACTAATTTAGCAATGGCTCCGGCAGCCACCCATCCGGCTGTGGCACGTGCTGAACTTCGTCCTCCTCCGCGGTGGTCGCGTATGCCGTATTTCTGCTGATAGGTATAGTCGGCATGTGAAGGACGATACACGTCTTTCAGATGATTGTAATCCTTGCTTTCCTGGTTTTTGTTCCAAATGACAAAGGCAATGGGCGTTCCTGTAGTTTTTCCTTCAAATATTCCGGAAAGGAATTCCACGTTGTCTTCTTCGGAGCGGGGAGTAGATATGATGGATTGCCCGGGACGGCGGCGGTTAAGTTCCTGTTGGATAAATGCCTCATCCAGCTCAATTCCGGCGGGACAGCCATCTACAATGCCGCCGACACCTTTTCCGTGCGACTCGCCAAAAGAGGTAAATGTAAAAAGTTTGCCGATTGTATTCATAATTTAGTTTGTTATTATTGTTCTACATCAGCTTCAACACTTAAACTAAAACCGATGGGTGCAGTAGTCCAGCTTGCCTGACTTGTTTTTCTTGCGTAGGTTTTATGAAACAGTGACATTGGAAACCATAATCCACCATCGCCCAGATCTTTAACGAGTTCCAATGTTACAAGAAAATCTCCGTGTGTAACAATATTATAGTTTTGAATGTTAAGCGAAATGCTATTGTTCTTTATATCTGATTTTGCAAAATTTAGAAAAATAGGTTCGTGTAGAATATTTTCAAAATCCATTTTTCCATTCACCTGATAAATAT
>CALMZF010000036.1 GCA_937870645.1 uncultured Paludibacter sp.
TCACCGATATTCTGGCAACTAAATAATGTGATAAAGATAACCAGAGGGCGTCAGTACTAAACGACGCCCTTTTTACAACTTTGAAGTGCATATTATTTGTTGAAATCCAAACGACAGGTATCAAATAGCTAATTTAGTAAATGAATTTCTTTGAGCTTTTTGTGTCTGCTTTGTGTTTTTTGTGTAATAAAAAAAAATCAGTAAAAACTGACGAAGTTATAGCTGTATTTATGACAATCTTATGAAAAAACAAAACAAGCGAAAGATAATCAACGATCCGGTTTTCGGATTTATCAATGTACCGAATGATTTTTTGTACGACATCATTCAACACCCTTATTTCCAGCGTCTCCACCGCATCAAGCAGCTGGGGTTGTCCTCGTTTGTTTATCCCGGAGCACAACATACGCGCATGCTTCACTCGCTTGGCGCCATGCACCTGATGGGCGAAGCTGTCCAGCAGTTGCGCGAAGCCGGACATGAAATCACTACACAGGAGGCAGAAGCGGTACGTGCCTGTATTCTGCTGCACGATATTGGTCATGGACCGTTTTCGCATACACTTGAACACAGTATTGTTCAACATATCTCCCACGAGCAGATTTCGCTCCGCATGATGAAGCGGATGAACGATGAATATGATGGAAAACTCACCCTGGCACTGGATATTTTTACCAACAACTACCACAAGCATTTTTTGCATCAGCTTGTTTCCAGCCAGCTGGATATGGACAGGCTCGACTACCTGAGCCGCGATAGTTTCTACTGCGGTGTAAGCGAGGGAATTGTTGGCTCTGCACGTATCATCAAAATGCTCAACGTGCATAACGATAAGCTGGTGGTGGAAGCTAAGGGTATTTATTCCATTGAAAAATTCCTCGTAGCCCGCCGCCTGATGTACTGGCAGGTTTATCTGCATAAAACATCTACAGCAGCCGAAATAATGCTCATTAATATACTTCGCCGGGCCAAAGAACTGTCGTCACGCGGTGAAAAATTATTCGGACCACCCGCTTTGCTGTATTTCTTATCCCGCGAGATTACCTTGTCCGATTTTGATAATTCGCCCGAAGCACTGGATAATTTTGCCCTGCTCGATGATTCGGATATACTCTGTGCCATCAAAGCATGGAGCAATCATACGGATTTGGTACTTTCAACACTCTGTCACGATTTCTCCAACCGAAAACTCTTCAAAGTGGAAATTCTGACCGATAAGGATAGGGGAGAAGCACTGCAAAAGCAATTCCTGAAGGATTATCAGCAGCATTTAGGTATCAGCGAATACGAAGCCGGATATTTTTTGGGCGTGGAAACCGTCTCGACCGACACCTACAGCCCCGAAGATGATACCATTGATATCCTGCAGAAAGACGGAACCGTCAAAGACATTGCTGAAGCCTCGGATATGCTTAATATTCAGGTTCTCACCAAAAAGGTGGAAAAACACTTTCTGTGTTATTACAGGTTGTAAAGCCTGAGAAATGGACGAACATTGGTGAACCATTTTATGCTTCTTATCACTCCATGAGCACGGCACGCTGAAATTGGCACCCCGAAAAGGTGAATAATTGGAATTTCTTTTGTATTTTTGCAGCCTAAATTTTAACAACATGGAGTTTTCTGCTCAACAAGTTGCATCTTTTCTGAACGGTGAAATTATTGGTGATCCTACGGTTTCGGTACACGATTTTTCCAAAATCGAAGAAGGTCAAACCGGAACACTGAGTTTTTTATCCAATCCCAAATACAATCAATACATCTATGACTGCAATTCAAGCATCGTGCTTGTCAATCGCAGTTTTGTGCCCGAAAAGGAAGTAAAAGCTACCTTGATTAAAGTGGATAATGCATACGAATCACTTGCCGTATTGATGGGTATTGTAGAAGAACACAAACCAAAGAAAAACGGAGTTTCGCCCCTTGCATTTATTTCTCCTACAGCCCGTATCGGGGCTAACGTATATGTTGCACCTTATGTATTTGTAGGTGATCATGTCGAAATCGGCAATTATACCACCATCGATGCCTCCGCTTATATTGGCGATGGCGTGAAAGTGGGCAACAACTGCCAGCTGCATGCCGGAGTGAAGATTGAAAAAGAATGTGTCGTAGGAAATAATTGCATACTTCATGCCGGTGTGGTGATTGGTTCCGACGGATTTGGTTTTGCGCCCACCGATGAAGGCACTTACCGCAAAATACCGCAGACAGGTAATGTAATTCTGGAAGATAATGTGGAAGTGGGCGCCAATGCTACCATCGACCGCGCTACGCTGGGAAGTACAATTATTCGCAAAGGGGTAAAAATTGACAATCTGGTACAAATAGCCCACAATGTAGAGGTGGGAGAAAATACGGTCATTGCAGCCCAGTCGGGTGTAGCCGGATCAACCAAACTCGGAAAACAGTGCGTACTTGCCGGACAGGTAGGTATAGCCGGTCATCTCGAAATAGCTGACGGCAGTATTTTTGGAGCTCAGACCGGGGTGCCGGGGTCATTGAAAACACCGAACCAGATATATCAGGGCTATCCAGCGGTGCCGGCCGGAATTTTCCGACGAGCAACAGTGGTGTTTAAGAGTTTGCCCGAACTGCAGAAAACAGTTTTCGAACTCCAGAAGCAACTGGATGAACTGAAATCAAAAAAGAAATAATCCTATCAAATAAATACCACCGGATTGTGTCGAGCTTTCGATCAAGTAGAAAGTGAGCTTACAAATCCTCTCATTTATTATCGCATGGCTACTCAAAAAACTCTCAAGACATTTTTCGAACTCAACGGTAAAGGACTTCATACCGGGCTGGATATTAATATTAAATTTTCACCCGCAGCGCCCAATACCGGTATCCGGATTAAAAGAACCGATCTACCCAATCAGCCCGAAATAAGTGCACTGGCGGATTATGTGGCAGATACTAACCGCGGAACAGTACTGAAACGGGGCGAATTTCAGGTAAGTACCATCGAACATGCTATGGCTGCTCTCTATGCTTCAGGCATTGATAACTGCCATATTGAAGTGGACGCTCCCGAATTCCCGATATTGGATGGTAGTTCACGATATTTCATCGAGGGAATTCTGCAAGTGGGTATTGAAGACCAGCCCAAGGCAGAAAAAGATGTTTTTGTTGTACGTAAAAGAATGGAATACAAGCATCCTGAAACCGGTGCGAAAATCGTTTTGTTACCCGATGATAATTTCAGTGTCGATGTGCATATAGGTTTCAATTCTCCCGTACTCTCCAATCAGTTTGCATCAATTGAATCAATGGATGAATTTGCCAGCGAAATATCGGGAGCAAGAACGTTTGTCTTTGTAAGGGAAATAGAACAGTTGCTGCACCAAAATCTGATTAAAGGCGGTGATCTGGAAAATGCAATAGTGATTTACGACCGTCAAATGCCTCAGGAAGAGTTTGATAAACTGGCTGATATGATGAACCAGCCGCACCTCAACGTCGGTGAACTGGGTATCATCAGCGGTGATTTGAAATTCGACAATGAACCTGCCCGTCACAAACTGCTGGACGTAATCGGTGACCTGGCGCTCACCGGCCGACAGATACAGGGAAAGGTTATTGCCACTTATCCCGGCCATAAAGTCAATACCGAAATGGCGAAATTTATCCGCAAGGAAATCAAAAAGCAGGAAGTTCAGGCACCTGTGTACGACGATACCATTCCTCCGGTACTCGATACCATTGCCATCCGCAAAATGCTTCCACACCGCTGGCCATTTCTAATGGTGGATAAAATTATTGAAATACGAGAACGCTCTGTTGTAGGAGTGAAAAATATTACGGTTAATGAAACCCTCTTTATGGGACATTTCCCCGATGAGCCGGTCATGCCGGGCGTGCTGCTCGTGGAAGCAATGGCTCAAACAGGCGGATTGCTGGTGCTGAGCCAGTTGGACGATCCCGAACGGTATTCGACCTATTTTATGAAAATTGATAATGTAAAATTCCGTCAGAAAGTGGTGCCGGGCGATACAGTCATTTTCCATGTTTCGCTCGTGGATGATATTCGCCGTGGCATTGCCACCATGCGCGGATATGCCTTTGTAGGTGGCGTGATTACTACCGAAGCCGAATTTATGGCGCAAATAGTGAAGAATAAATAGTCGGCTCCCTAACCCCCTTAAGGGGGAATATGTTGGGAGGATGAATATTTCCCTTTTAATCAACATTTATTAAAACAATATTAAATATTAAAGTACAGAAAACGCTCTTAAAATTCCCCCTTTAGGGGGTTAGGGGGCAAGCTTATATTAATTATGAAACAACCATTAGCATACATTCATCCGGATGCAAAAATTGCACCTACCGTAGTGATCGAACCTTTTGTAACAATTGATAAAAATGTGGTTATCGGTGAAGGTACCCGCATCGGTTCCAATGTAACCATCCTCGAAGGTGTACGTATCGGAAAAAACTGTACCATTTTCCCCGGAGCAGTCATTGGTGCCGTGCCTCAGGATCTGAAATTCCAGGGTGAGGATTCGTTGGCTATTATCGGCGATAATACCACCTTGCGTGAATTCGTAACTGTTAACCGGGGTACTGCCTCTAAAGGGAAAACCATTGTAGGTAGTAATTGTCTGCTGATGGCTTATTGCCATGTAGCACACGATTGTGTCATCGGAGATAATGTGATCATGAGTAATGCCTGTCAGCTTGCCGGTGAAGTGGAAATTGACGATTACGCCATTCTGGGTGGTGGAACCATGATCCATCAGTTCAGCCGCATTGGAGCTCATACCATGCTCCAGGGCGGATCAAAAGTTACTAAAGATGTACCGCCGTTTATCACAGCCGGACGCGATCCGCTTTCGTATGCCGGTGTTAATTCAATCGGACTGCGTCGAAGGGGGTATACCAACGAGCAAATCAGGGATATTCAGGATGTGTATCGTTTCATTTATCAGTCGGGAATGAATACTTCTCATTCGGTAGAGCGCGTGCAGGCAGAACTTCCTGCCACAAAGGAACGCGATGAAATTCTGCAATTTATCAAAAATTCACCACGCGGTATTATTAAGGGGTATTTTGATTAAAAAACCCACCCAAACCCTCCCGAAGGGAGGGGTGTTAGATGTAATAAAAGAAGTACAAGTACTAAAATAATCAATCATCAGCCAAAGGCTGTACACGTGTCAAAAGCTGACCGAATATTTATTGGGATTATGGAAAAAAGTTTAAATTTTATCGAACAAATTGTCGAAGAGGATCTTGCAGCAGGTAAGAATAATGGCCGAATTCAAACCCGGTTCCCGCCTGAGCCCAACGGCTATCTTCATATCGGTCATGCCAAGGCTATATGCATGGATTTTGGTATTGCACAGGACTATAATGGCATCTGTAATCTTCGGTTCGACGATACCAATCCGGTAAAGGAAGATGTGGAATACGTGGACTCCATCATGGAGGACATCAAATGGCTGGGTTATGAGTGGAAGAATGTGTATTACGCTTCCGATTATTTTCAACAGTTGTGGGATTTGGCTGTAAAGCTTATTCGCGATGGTAAGGCTTATATTGATGAACAGTCAGCCGAAACCATAGCCAAACAAAAAGGAACTCCTACCGAGCCGGGAACTGAAAGTCCTTACCGCAACCGACCGGTAGAAGAAAATCTGGCTTTATTCGAAAAAATGAATACCGGTGAAATACCCGAAGGTGCCATGGTACTGCGTGCTAAAATAGATATGGCATCCCCCAACATGCATTTTCGCGATCCCATCATGTACCGTGTTATAAGTTCGCATCCGCATCACCGCACCGGTTATACCTGGAAAGCGTATCCCATGTACGACTATGCTCACGGACAGTCCGATTATTTCGAAGGAGTAACTCATTCCATCTGTACACTTGAGTTTGTGGTTCACCGGCCATTGTACGACTGGTTTATCGATCAGTTTAAGGATTCGGATTATCGTCCCCGACAAATTGAATTCAACCGCCTGAATATAACCTATACCGTGATGAGCAAGCGCAAAATGCTGCAACTGGTACAGGAAGGGCTGGTGAGTGGCTGGGACGATCCACGCATGCCTACACTTTGCGGATTGCGTCGGAGAGGATTTACACCCCAAAGCATACACAACTTCATTGACAAAATAGGATATACCAAAGTGGAAGGGATGATTGATGTCGGACTGCTCGAACACTCCGCCCGCGAGACACTCAATAAATCGGCCAATCGCGTGAGCGCCGTACTCGATCCTGTAAAACTGATCATCACCAACTAT